>NZ_NMPS01000047.1:0-5270 GCF_002261125.1 Siphonobacter sp. BAB-5385
TGGTGACGCTACGCTAAACACCAACAACGGCAGGGGTGACGTTATACTAAATACCAACAGCGAAATTCCTACGATTGATAGCTCTGGAATGAGTATGAATCACTCCTTTCAGCATAATAGTAGAGGATTCTTCAGGAATGCAGATCCGTCGTAAAGCAACGGATACCTAGCATCACCGCCCCAAGCTCCAGCAGAAGTGATGCCCGTACGCTATGAGCTCAGGTGAATGATGGCAACTTCTCGGATAGGGTAATCTTTTAGAGAAACGTACATCTTTGCCTGAACAGAAACCCGGTAAACCTCTTTCTTTCGTATCCTACTTAGCTTCTCAAATGATTTTACGTAACCGAGTACTGACTGTCCTATTCGTCCTGCTAGGCAGTGTGTCCGCTTTTACTCAAACCAAAAAGAATTTATCGTCCTTCGAAGGCTATCTATTTGCTTACTTCGAGGGTTCAGGAGACCCGCTCAAGCAGGAGCAGTTACGCCTAGGGATAAGCAAGGATGCCATCCATTGGTCTGCTTTAAATAATAACCAGCCTATCCTTGCCTCCAGTGACATCTCGCAAACGGGTGGAATTCGGGATCCGCATTTGTTACGGGGGGAGGATGGAAATACCTTTTACCTGACGGCGACCGATATGTTCGTCGGTAAGAACGGCTGGGGCAGCAATCCGGGGATTGTCCTGTTGCGATCCACTAATCTGGTAGATTGGACGCACCAAAGTATCGATTTGGCTAAAGCCTATCCGCAGACCTTTGGGAAGGTGCAATGGGTATGGGCTCCGCAAACCATTTATGATCCACAGGTAAAGAAGTATCTGATCTACTTCACCGTACGTTTCAAAGACGATTCCAAGCTTGATTTTTATTCCGCCTACGCCAATCCGGATTTTACGGGTTTTGAGGCCGAACCCAAGCTGATGTTCCGGGCCAAGTACGGAGCTATTGACGGTGATATCGTGTATAAAGACGGTACCTACCATCTGTTTTTTAAAGGGAATACCAAAGATGAGAACGGGAAAGAAATCAAAAATGGTATTCAACAGGCCACGTCGAAGTCGCTGAGCGGTCCCTGGGTGGAGGATTTTAAGTACCTGGATGCGTATTCGGATCAAAAGATTGTGGTGGAAGGGTCCAGTGTCTTCAAACGCAATGATTCGGACGAGTATATCCTGATGTATGACCTGTACACCAACCTGCGGTATGAGTTTCAGCGGAGCACCGATCTGTATCAGTTTACGGATAAACCCGAGTCCTTTACCAAAAACTTTAATCCCCGGCACGGCAGTGTCATCGGCATTACCCGCGAAGAAGCCCGCCGCCTGCAGGCGAAGTGGGGCGGGGTTCCCAACGACTTGTTACAACCCGTCGAGGCTTCCGATCGCTACACCTTCACCTCCAAAGGAAATCCCATCATTACGCATGCCTACACGGCTGATCCGGCGGCTCTGGTGAAAGGGGATACCCTGTGGTTGTTCGCGGGCCATGATTTTGCGGGTGGACAAAGTGGGTATAAAATGAAAGACTGGCTGGTGTATTCAACCACGGATTTACAAACGTGGACCCAGTATCCCGTGCCCTTACAAATAACGAATTTCCCCTGGGCGAAGAGTGGAGATGCGTACGCGGGTCAGGTCATTGAAAGAAACGGAAAGTATTACTGGTACATCAGCACCAACTGGTCGGGTATTGGCGTGGCAGTAGCCGATCGACCGGAAGGCCCTTACAAAGATGCCTTGGGAAAACCCTTGCTTACCAACAAGGATTGTTTCGCTTCGTCCCATTCCTGGGCCTGTATTGACCCCACGGTGTATATCGATGCCAAGGATCAGGCCTGGCTTTTCTGGGGCAATCGCGAATGCTATTATGCCCGGCTCAAGAAAAATATGATTGAAATCGAAGGAGAAATCAAACGAGTGCAGTTCCCTGGTTTCGAATTTACGGAAGCCCCCTGGATTCATACGCACAAAGGCAAATACTACCTGAGTTACGCGACGGGTTTCCCGGAGAAAATTGCGTACGCCGTGGCCGATGCCATCGAAGGGCCTTACGAATACAAAGGCATTCTCAATGAAATTGCGGGCAATAGTAATACCAACCACCAGGCGATCGTCCAGCATAAAGGGCAGTGGTACTTCATCTACCACAACGGCGGTATTCAAACCGATGGTAGTAGTTTTAGCCGCTCGATATGCATTGATAAACTACAGTATAACAAGAACGGAACCCTAAAACGGGTCGTAATGACTAGTGAAGGCGTTACGAATACGTCCAGCTCGTCTAAATAAGTTCAAAAACCAAGTAGTCGATGCCTCCCGGGAACGCCGAAGTCGTAGGCTGATTTTCGTAAGCCGAATCTTTACGACCGGCGGTATCCTGGCGTAGGCATTGGCTACCTCATAGACAATACCTTTAGGTTGCTAAAGTAGTACAGGAAAAAATTTGAAATGAGGTCAGAAAGAAAGGAGAACTCGCTACGCCAGGGTTCGTATCTAGCGTAGGAGGCTCAACAACCGGAAAAACAGATGAAGGCCTTTAGGCAATGAAATAATGAATTTCCAAATAGCGTTTACCGCTTTGTTTCGACGTTAATCGTTCCAGGACATCAGGAGTCGATGCCTGATCTTTATCCGACGGAGCAGGAAATTGTTTCCAGATCCCACCCACCATCAGCTTTTGTTCGGGTAGTTTTACCGAACGTTTGCTGTGAGCAATGAGAAGTTTCTCGGCTGTCTGTTCGTCGGTTAGTTCGTAAATGTCGTATAAATCAACGGTGGGAATCAGCATAAAAGTTTTTCCAAAGGGAATGAGCACAAAGCCTTCCAGAGCTGATTTCGAAGTATTGGGTTTAGGCGTTCCCGTAAGAATAATATTGGAAGAAGAATGCACTTGAATTGCTTCCGAAACGCTTATCTGCAAAGGTTTATAGTTCTGATAATCCAGTTGCAATCGATCATCCAGTTTTGATAATACCTCTGCTTTTGCTTTTTCGTCCAATCGGCAAAGGGCCATTTCCAGAAAGAGAATCATTTTCTGTTTCGTAAGAAATACACCCGATACTTTAGACAGTTCGGCCGGGGTAATGACCTCATCTTGAGCCTCGGTGAAAAGATTGTAAAATCGACCACCATTGTCTAGCTCCCGCATCGCTTCCTCAAGGCTGGTGTAGGGTTTGATTTCTTCCATCGATTCGTAGTGAATAAGTACTGGTATTTTGGTCGTAGAGAGCGGAAGCCTTCACCAGGCGAGTGAGCTGTTCCAGTAGTAAAGAAAAGCCAGAGAACCGTTCATACGTGTTTTTTCGGATGAATGGCCGTTGGTACCGATCAACCTAGGAGTACAACCGCTCCCCGGCGTGATTCCGGAACCTAGGAATTAATCTTCGATGGCTTCAATCCCCAGTTGTTTTAATCGCTCCAGGTTATCCTTCATGGCTTTCAGTTGCTCGGGCGTATGCCCCTGCCATTCCGTAATTTCACCGACGACCTTGAGCGGCTGTAAGGAACGATAGGAGCGGGTAGGGTTCCCCGGAAATTTTTTATCGGTCAGGTTAGGATCGTCCTCAATAGGGCCGGTAGGTTCTACCTGATAGATTCGTGCAGGCCCTGCACCCACAGCCAGCTCGGCACCCCAGATGGCGGCATCCAGGGTGGCGGTTAAGTAGATGTATTTTGCTTGATTCCGCTGGCCGTAGTTGGATTGAAAGCCCGGTCGAATGAGATCACCCGGTTTCAAATCGGCCTTGGTTCCATGATAGAAGCTAATGGAAGACAAATCGTTGGTCTGATCCATTCGTTGGGTAGTTTGGTTATTGAGTAAAAGCTTTCGTTTATACTTGGGCTTGGTTTTGACTTTGCAGTTGTTTGGCAAGTCGTTACCAGCAACGGCGGAGTGAGGTCTGTATGAACAGTTAATGATTTCCAAGGTAACAGGAGCTTATGAATATTTACGAATACCAGCGGTTAGTCGGCAAAATAGAAGATATTCCTGCGTTGAAGGAGGAGTTTATAACCCTGTACGATACCAAAAACCACCGGGAAATGGTGCAGTTTTGTTTGGTATTCGGACAACATCTGATTGAGAAAACGGGCTTCGAACCCTGCCACGAAATAAAGGCAGCATTCGAAGCCATGCAAAGATGGCTGGATGGAAAAACCAATTATCACGAAGCCAGGAATTTGAGTCTGGAAATAAGCCGAATCGCTAAACTTGAAAAAGACCCGGCTAAAGTAAAATTTTTAAGAACGCAGGCACAGATAGCGGCCAGCCCGCATACGAAATATCATGGCTTATGGGCCACTGATTTTGCGGTGACGATGATCAATAAACTGTTTCCCGGCGATCTGGAAGAAGTAAGGAAAGAAAGAGAAGCACAGGTAAAGTTGTTGAAGGAGATTTGATTTTTCTAGGTGAGCTTCGCCGCTGTTGGTGTTTAGCGTAGCGTCACCAACAACGGCCGTGTGGAAGAGGTAGACATGGTACTTTGAATAGGTAATACCGATTCCGGTGTGGGAGTTCGAGTCTTCGCCGTTGTTGGTGTTTAGCATAGCGTCACCAACAACTTCACTTCAATAAGAATTAATCATCGAACGAAACTTTACTTCGTATTACTCTACTCTTGTCTTAACGAAGTGTCTCTAACAATCAGTACTTATTATTCGGCGTATAGCTTTATATAGCTATAAACCATATTTGTTAGAAATGGCTAAAACTCATGCATGAGCATCAGTATCCCGCTTTTTTCACAGCGACTATTCTTTCCTGTAAACACGTACTCAAACCTGATAAATATAAGCAAATCATCATTGACAGTTTACGCTTTTTAGTAGAAAATAATAGAGTCATTGTATATGGATTTGTAATTATGCCAAATCACCTTCACCTGATTTGGAAGATAACGCCACCCTTTAGCAAGTCAGAAGTACAACGAGATTTTTTGAAATTTACGGGTCAGTACATTAAAAATGATATTCAAAAAACCATCCAGCAGTTTTAGAAAAATTAGCAAGTACACAGGGTGATCGAAAATATCAGATTTGGGAAAGAAATTCTTTATCTATCTACTGCTACTCAAATAAAGTCATACTAGAAAAGCTAACCTATATTCATAATAATCCTATTCAACCGCACTGGAATTTGGCCCATATACCCGAAGATTATTATTATTCTAGTGCCCGATTTTATGAATTTAATCAGGATGCGTTTGGATTTCTTACTCATTATAGTGAATGAGGCTGAGTTGTTGGTGACGCTACGCTAAACACCAA
>NZ_NMPS01000048.1:0-13273 GCF_002261125.1 Siphonobacter sp. BAB-5385
GGTATTTAGCCGACTCAGTTTTGAGTTGACCTCTCAATTAGCTAAAAGGTGATCCTGAATTAGTGCTTGTCATCTTGCTCCCCATCTAGGGGAAGCAACGGATTGCCACTTGTCTGAACGCTGAGTCATCGGATGACGCAAAATTGCGTTCTCATAAGTCTAAGCCGACGGATAGTCCTGTACCATTAAGATAACTCAGGATTACCTTTTGCAAAAGGTGGAATAATCCCACGTTATACCCCCAACTACGCCCAATCCCCTCTAACGAGTCCTCTGTTAGTGAGCGAAGCGAATGGCCCGTTAGCTAGAGAAGTCCACTTGAGAGCGGTTGTCCTCCTCTGCTATGGAGGTTCTTCTAAACTACCAGGAATTCTGGTAGTTTGAGGCCAGTCTCAGAATCAGGCGAACTAATGGTGAATGCTACGGAAATGGCTAAGCCGTTCGGGAAACGTCCGGCTAAGTGGCTGGAGCTGCCATCTACTCAGTTGTTTTTAAATGAATTAGAAACTGTCCGAAAATCGGATAGTTTAATCCTTACCGAAGAAGGCCGCAACGGAGGAACTTGGATGCACGAAGACGTTGCCTTAGAATTCGCCCGTTGGCTATCTCCTGCGTTCGCAATTTGGTGTAACTGAGTTAGCTATATAGTACACTGTGGATGCTCATCCTGATGAAGTACGTCAAACCTCCGTTGTGAGAAAAATCACATCGGTGATAATCAGGCGGTTGAGGTTTTCAGGATTCAGTTTAGCTATCTAGTACACTGCAAATCCGAAAATTTCCCTATAACACCCCGGGGGTGGGTCAGACGCCTCAAGCTACCGGGGAGGGCTTGACAGGTACTCTTTCACACTCGAACGCCTGCAGTTCTTGCCCATTCACTTAAATGACTCCACACGAAGCATTACAACTCAACCAATTCGCTCAAGGGCTTCTTTCGGCAGAGGTGCTAACCGAGTGCTTGATGTAATTCAGTGAATTCAGTCAAAAGGCCCTCCTCCGCTGATATGTTATTAGATGAATGGTTTGCCTGCGTCTATCCAGCCCTTTACCTTGCGGTGTCTAACCCTACACCATTATGATTGAACCACTACTTCTAGAACGCATCCTTGTGTCCTTAGCAAATACCCAATCGTCTTCACTTTTAACTTTCAGACTACTTTTGGAAGATAAGTCTGAAGACACGAAGAGAACCTATTACGCCCTGCACAAAGTAGAAACTTTAGAAAATGCTATTCTACTTCTTGGCTCTTTGAATCACGACTATGAGCAATTACAAATAGCTTTATTTGAAGCCCAGAAAGACTATCAAGACGTCCTTGAAGAAATTAACACCCGTCCTCCTCACATCCATTAACCTGCACCGCTATGCGTCAAGCTTTACTATTGCTAGTGATAGCATGTTTTTACTCCTGTATCCCAGCTAAGGTGTACCCTTTACGAGATAAGTATCTAGATGGTCCCTACACGGTCACTACCGCTAAATCGTTTGATAAAGCCTGGGATGCTACTGTTGATTTCTTCACGCAATTAGGCATCCCGATTCGGGTAGTTGAGAAAGCTTCAGGGTTGATCGTCTCTGAGCGAATGGACCTTTATAGTCAAGCAAATTACGAAGACCTTAAAACAGGTCAGATCAAAAATTCAAAAGCCTGGATTGGCGTCGAAACGCGTAAAGAAGGAAGAGCACACGTAAAGCCAACACGAATCAGTGGAGATTGGAACGTAAGGCTTAAAGAATCAAACGGAAAGACGGTAGTAGCAATCAACCTCGTCAACATCAAAGCTATCAGGATTTATGAAGGCTATGAAGCAGCCAGTTTTAAAGCCAAGTCTACTGGGGTATTTGAAAAGTCTGTAGCTGACTGGATAACTAGGCCAGAATAAGTAAAGCCCGGTGATGTGCCGAGCTTTACTTATTCTGGCCTAGTTCTAATTTGTCTCTTTGTAAAAGCGGTCACTATAACGTCCACCAAAGAAGTTAGGATTTTTGGGCTTACACCGCTTTATCTCCATAATGTAGCCGCATTGATCGTATTTTACAGTCGTGGCCAGGGCCGCTCCTTCAATGCGTACCCCATAGACTCGTGTACTCCAATCTTCTGGCAAGCGTCCTTCAAACCAGCTTTGCTCAGGGGCATACTGCAGTGTAATTCCGTCGGCACCAGGCACTATCTCACCCGTCATTAAGTCCACAATAGAGCAGCTATAAGCCGCCCATCGTTTGCGGCTACCCGTCAAAGGATCGAGTTTGTCGGGATAGTTATTATTCAAGACGCCAATCAAAACTGGTGTGTCGCCCGAGCAAGATGAGCTGGGAGCTGCAAACTGAATCTTCTGATCACCTGTCGCTCTGATTTTGCGGACTGCTTTCGCTCCAGAAGCATTCGTCACTGTGACGTTAAATTCAATTTCCTCTGGGAATTCGATTTTGGCGTAGTTGCCTTCAATGCCGGGATAGGTTTTGAGGTAATCAACCCCTTCACCCATGGTGAGACTAGACACCGTTACCGTATATGGCCCATCTTCTTCCTGATCAAACCAGGCTATATAAGCATCATGCGACCAGAGGTCAATACCGCCGCCAGGGAACACGCCTCCCGTCACCCTAAGTTTTCGGGGTGGGTTGCTTCGGCCGTTGGGCTCCAGGAAAGTGATTCGTAAGCTAGCCTCTGAGTCTGGGATGTTGCCTTCTGAATAAGCGTTAACCTGCAATACAGCGTTGTCTGACGCATCAATGGTGTAATACCGCCGGAAGTGGCTAGGCTGATATTCAAACAGCTCTGCCAAGACTACCCGCGACTCTTCACTGGGGAAGTTTTGCGTTGCTCCTGCTACCATGAACCGGCCCTTGAAACCGCCAGGGCGAACGGAATCCATGAGGTCAAACGAAGTATGCAGTACTGAGCCAGTCACGCGTTTGGTAGGACGGCCCGACACTTTCAATATGTCGGTCAGGGTAAGGGCGGGCAAAGGCATTTTAGAGCCGTCTCCACCCCGTTTATACCAGTTAATACGAGGGTTACCCTGAAGGTCCAAAATCTGTGAATAGTAGTTTTCTCCACCCACCGAACCTAAAGGAATGGTTACTACGCTACGCTTCACGCCGTAGGGCTTATCCTGTTCTAATTCATGACGTTCCTTTCGGATGTCCTGATATTGTAAAGCATCAAATTTGCCTAGCTTGAGATTGCGGAATTGAATTCTGGCTGCCGGCGGATTTGTGGGCTTGTTTTCCAGATATTCAGCGGCCCGAAATAGCACCACCCGAATTGTGTAATAGGTTGCTTTATAAGGCTTGCCCTGTATGTCGCGGGTCAGCGGTAGAGGGTCAGACTCCATTTCAAACTTTGACCATTCGCCCTTCGAAGTTTGAACCAGTTTATTGGTGTTAGGAAAAGGCTGATTCAGCTCATTTAAGACTTTACTGGTTTCGCGGACTTCTTTCAGGTTTTCAAAGATGAAGCAGGCACCGTTTGCCCCTCCCTTTGCGATAAACTGATCTGCCCAAACACCTTCCTGCGATAGAAATAGTGGACGGGGGTGGTCTTCATCCTTATACTTTAACGGCGTTTCCGGCTTCGTATTCAATGTAGGGATGATGTCGTGATTTAGAATCGGCACGGCAATTACCTGCACCTTTGCACCACGCGAACCAATATTAAAGAACTCCCCTGAGATTTTGATCTTTTGATCGTATCTGGCATACATTGGAGCCGAAACGTAAAAGGCTGGATCGGGTGAGTAAGGCGTTTGCTTGCCTGGGACATTAGCTCCAACTGTTAGCCAGACGGATTGAAGCCCTACATCTTCTCCATTAAGCCGGAAAGCTTTCCCGTCAAACTCGATATAGTTGTCTTTGAAAACCGTTTGCGGATCGGGAGTAAGGTAGCGGTAGGTAATCTCGTAAGGTAGCCAGCCTCGGGCGGCTTTACCCCCGTTGATGGTCGGATCGAGCATTTGAAACCGGGGATTATACAGGCGGTTTTTTAGCACTCCGTAATCTACCTCCATCTGGGCCAGCTTCACTGAGTCATAGTTGCCAATGCGTTGGTCGTAATGAATAAAGGGTTTGTCCTCAACCTTAGCTCCTGAGGCAATAACCTTGTCAACGGAAAGCGTCATCTGCCCTTGAGCCTGACGTTCAGAAGTAAAAGGAAATACTTTCACCATCCCCCTGGTCAGTGACTCTACCTGCACAAACTTCCAAGTACCGGATGATTGACAGATAAATGCCCCAAACATCGTGCATAGGTCTTTAAGCACGTCATACGCCGACATCGGCTCGTCGTTGGGGTAAAACCTAGTAGGGTCGATGATCGCCTGCGAGAGCGTACACACGCCCTCATCCATTCCTTCGGCATAGGATTCGCAAGCGATCCAGACGGGCAGGTCAAGGCCAATCAGGTCCAGGCAGTTTAAGAGCACTTCCGTCGCTGATTGAAGGGTTTGGTAGGCCGTACCTGAGGCATCCAGGTATTTGATATTTTTTAGGTCACCCAAACCTACCGTTGCTGAAATGTCGAATACATAAGGCTCTGCCTGATAAGGCTCCTCAGATTGAGAGGCTAGCAGGTAAGAACGAGCCAATAGGTTGCCATCCTTGTGAGTCTCAATGCGGTACTTACGGGGGTTTTCCGAAAATAGACTTGATAAACCAAAACCGTTGCGTCCAATGAGTCGGGTAGATATTCGCCGTCCCCGAATGGCTTCGAATTTCTCGTCTTGAGTGATCTCTAGGTCGTCAATGGTCACAGCGTCCGCCTGAGCAAGTTGTTCTTTGGGTAGTCGTTTATAGCTCAGAGTAGTGATGTCGAGTCGTATCTGCATTTTGTTGTGCACAGTGACGAAAGGAACAGTGTGTTCTAACCGGTATAGCATGTATTGGTTGTTTAAGTTTTAGGAATGTTAGTAGAGGTAATTAGTGTTCAGGAACTCGCATTTCAATCCAGGGCTGTCCTTTCTTGAGGATTCGTTGCTTCATGGCTTCAAAGGCTTCCTGCGTCATCGAATCATGAGATTCCAGGTGCTGTTGAGGATGGGTCATAAGTTTGATCGTGACATTCCTGATCATTTCACCTGCCTGCTCGGCCTGAATGTAGATGAGAGGCTGATCTTCTTTCTTGAGCCGCTGCAACGGTGCGGAGTTTCCCTGCAAAAGGGCCATTAAGGCTGCTTCTTTGTCTTTTCTGCTATTTGCCATGTTAGTAGATGATGAAAAGGTTATAGTGTTTCCCTAGCCGCTTAACTAAGGCCTCATATTCAGCCTGAGAAAGCCTTTCGTGAGATTCAATGATGTTATCTCCCTGGTAGACGTTAAGGTTACTAAAACCTATCTCTGGCTCACGGTCGGCAATGATCTTTAACCCAGGCTTTTTTGTGTCTAAGAGGCTTTTAAACCGACGGATGGGTTTTGTATCGCCTTTCAGGTAGGCCCGAATAGCTGCTTCTTTATCTTTTCGTTTCATTCGTCATTGCGATGGTTATCAGGCAGAGAGAAAACAGTGCCCCCTACGCGTGCCATAAGCTTTTCGAGGACTTTAAAAGGCATGGTCTTAGTCTTACCACCGCGGCTACCGTGAAAGGTTAGCGTGGCCGTCACTAACTCATCTGGCTCAGGATCTTTGGCACCTTCACTGATGATGACCACGGAAATAGATTCGGGATCTGGATTCATTTGACGGCTAAGTTCTTCTTGAGTAACCTTACCTTCTAGGATTCGCAGCAATAGGGCTGCTTTGTCTTGTCTTTTCATCTGCTTGGTTGTTTTTTAGGGATTTCACCCGTTTCGATCATAATGTGGAGTTCTTCGTCTGTGAAGGAGTCCCAGTAGGCTTGCTCTTCAGGGCTAAGCTTTGGGCCATGAGCAATAATGGCATTTAGCTCTTCATCAGATAGCTTAGAAAAGTCAATGCGTTTTGACCTGGCTTTTAACTGGCTAATCGCTTTCTTGTCTCCACTAAGCACCTTGCCTAGCATATCAATCTTGTCCTTGCGAGTCATCTCGGTACAGTGTATACGTTGATTAATTAAATGGATGCAAACTCCTGTTTTAGATCATGAATCCGATCTCTGATGATTTCGAAGATTCGTTGTTCTAAAACCTCATCCCTGGGAATGTCATGCGTGTAACCGGTACTGCTCATAGTGTCACCCCGGTAGCGAAGCGTATACCCTGTGTAATTCTTAGCGTAGACCTTCTTCAGGATTTCTTCTAGTGAGGTGATTTTAAATTCGAGGCTCTTGGCCTGCTTGAGTTGTTCAGTTGTCATCGTTGTTTTGGGTTTAATTGGTTATTCTTCGTCGGGTTCCTGTTCTTCTACCTTATTCATGGCCCGGCCCAGTAGTTCATCCAGTTCCTCTTCGCTCAGACTGGAGATGTCAAGCTTGGTTTCCCGCTGCTTAGGCAAGATGTACTCCATGAACTTTAGGTAGGCAGCTACCTGGTCCTTAGGCTCCATGAGTTCAATGGCAGCGGAGATGTCCTCGAACTTCTGGTCAATGAAAGTTTTGATGCGGGCTTTGATGTCTGCGGTAGTCTTGTTTAACGCTCCTGGTTTACGCCCCCCAGTTTTAGGTTTTCCTTTTTCAAAAGGCATAGGTGTGTTCTGTTTTAGAATGAATTAGAATGAAAACGATTGGATTTAGAATGAGGGCTAACCCCCTTGAATGAATTGGCTTAATGCCCTTTCGTCTCTGAAGCCGAGGCCCGGATAGTCTTCTACGATGCCTAGAAGTGTGAAGCCTGCCTGCTGTCGTTGCCGGATGAATTCCAGCTTTTGCGTTCTGGTGAGTTGTGACAAGTGTTCCCGGCTGAGCTTTTGAAAGTAGGTTTGTAGCTCCTCGGCGGTGTCAGTTAATGAGCAGTAAGCCTGACGTCCGTGAAGCTGCTTAAAGTGGGCTCCGCTGTCTAAGTCCGATAGCAGACTGTTAAAGATTTCTCGTTCATACTGCGGAGTGAAAGGAGTAGTCTTTTGTTCAGGTCCTATTATGTCATCCCAGCTTTCAGGATAGTCTGGTTCAGCATTAACAGACTTCTCAATTGTAGACTCAGAAAGCTCTGCAATCGTGCTGTTGTCCTTCTGTGCGGGTTTCACGGCTCGAAAGGTCCGCCAGTCCATCTCTGAAAAGAAGTCGGCTAAATCAAGCCCTTTGATGCGTTGCTGCTCAGTTGCCGATTGCTCCAATATATCAGAGACTACGAAGCGAGTACCGGGCATCTTCTTATTGAACTCCTCAGCCTTTTGCTTCCACTGCTCATAGGCGGATAACTGACCTTCCGCTGGCTTGGATAGATCAGGAAACAGGATGACGTTTCTACCTGCCAAGGCCTTCACTTTCTCGTAGGACAGGCTGCTTAAGTTATATACAGCTAACCAGAGCAAACTGGAAGGTTCATTCGGAAAACCATTGTAGAGGGTGCCGATGATAGCCGTTTTGGGTGCTTCTACAATAGCAATTGGATTAAAGGGATACCTGGGCAATAGATGAGCCCCAAACAGGCAGGAGACCTTTAGCTCGTTTTGCTTGTAGCGAACAATCCACTCCGGCACTGACTTCCCTAGCTCAAGCAGGTTCTTCTCCAGGTAAGCGTGAATGAAGTTAGTTGCCGTCGTGTGATTACCTTCATCAAAGGTTTTAATCTGAATGGTTCGGGTATTGCCATGCTCATCGATGTAGGGGAAAGCAATAGCTCCCGCCATGTAGCCTTTTTCTACAGTACCCAGCTGATAAAGCTCCCTTACCTGCTCTATGTCCTTTGAAAGTAACGGATAGGGCAAACGGCGTACGAGGTTTTCTAGGAACTGGTTCTTTGAGGCGTCGCGGTTATAAAGTTGCCCTACTAGCTCAGACGGATAAAACGTAATGGGCTTCGGCTCCGGCTTTTTATAAGTGTAGGCAGACTTAGGTCTTACCGCTTCTTCTTTGCCGTAACCATCCGCGTACGGGTTTAGGTGATAGTGACAGGCAGCTTCCCGATCACAGCGTCCGTATTGGCTGGGCAGGTATTCTCCAGAAACCAGATTGATATAGCGAACCATCCGGCGTTTGCCGCATCCATGGCAGTTAAACTTCTTGCTGGATTGATCGAGGGCGTATTGAAAGTCGTTCATCGTTAGGCGAGAAAAAAGGTTTTTTATTCGCGTCACTTGAAGCACCATCGTCACCTTACGAGAAGGCAGGTAGTTGGCAAAAGTGACGCTAGTGACGAGAGTGCTGTCTAAACAAAATCTTTTTTGCGATGAAGAGGACCTTCCCGTAGTTGCGTTTATGGGATTGATAGCCCATATGAGTAAGCCGCCCACTAAAGGTCACTAGTGATACTTTCATGTAGCCACTATCCAGACAATACGCCTTGTATTCATCATAGACTTCTTTCAGCGGCTTTTCATCCAGGCTAGAAGGTTGATAGTTCTCCTCCTCCAAAAAGCTGCGAACCGAATCCGAGCGTTTTTGATACTCTAGGCGGGCCTCATCAGAGGCTTTACATTTCGTAAACTGCTTTTGCTTGAGCAAGCGGTTTAATCCTCCCAGCACCCAGTTAAAGACTCCTGATAACTCTGCCTGAATAATCTTCTGGGCTAGTTCCTTGTCTTGCTGATCTTCCGGAATAGTGGTGGTGAAGGGAATGATGAGAAAGCGTCGAAAGAAGGCATGCGTCTGTTCTACGTCCCTGGGCAATTCGTTGACGTTAAAGATGAGCTTGGCGTACTTGCTGACCGTAAACGGCTCTCCATAGGGCAAGCGGGCTGATACGGGTTCACAGGAGGCTAATTGCTTAAAGATGCTGGCTTCCAGCTTTCCACTAATCTCTGAGGCATAGTTAACCAGCTTGTTAGCAATCTTAGCTCGGTAATAACCGCTTTGATCGGTCAGACTCTCTAGGGAATAGCTGGATACATTATCGGCTCCCAGCAAAGCATTAACGATCTCGAAGAAAACGGACTTTCCATTGGCTCCACTGCCGTATAGCAGTAAAACCTTTTCCATCTTAAGCGTATCGGGCTGAATGAAGACGTAGCCCATGTACTCCGCTAACACCATCCGGCTTTCCTCATCAGGTAGCACCTGCTCTAGATAGCGTTCGAATAAAGGAGCCTTCGCTGTAGGATCGTAAGTAAAAGGCAGTTGGTAGGTGAAGAAGTCCTTGGGGTTAAAGGGTCTTAAGCCATTACCGGTAGGGCTGATCTCAAAGGTTCCGTTTTGTAAATTGATGCGTTCAGTTCCTTTCGTTGGCTCAGGAGCAGGCAAGTAAGTCGTCTTGTTAAACTGTGACATCAATTCGTCAATAAACTTATGGTAACGAGCTACGTACCGGCTAACGCCCATCTTTTCAGCTACGGAGGAAAGGAATTGCTGAAACGCTTCTTTATCAGTTTCCTTCCAGTAGGCTCCATTATAAAGGAACACGAAGCTCAGGTGTTTGCAAATGCCCATTCGCTTGGAAGTAACCACCTTGATTAAGATTTCAATAGACAGGATGATCAAATGTTGCTTGGTGATCTTAAGCTTATCGATCTTCTTTCCTACTTTTCGCCATTGGTCTCGAATCGGGTCCAACGCTTTATCAGTGTTTACGCTGCCGTCGGGATTCATGAGCTGGCTTTCCAGATTATCATATTGCTCTTTTAGCTTAGCCAGCTCCGGAAAGGCTTCTGATTCAAAGTCCACAGCCGTTATCTGACTAATGACCCGTGCTTGAATTTCACTGTGAGCAACGGGCTTGTCAGGAGCTAACTGTTGCTGTATATGTTGCGTTAGCGATTGGGGAGAAATAGGAGTTAATTGAGAGGTAATCTCCTGTTTTTGAGCTATATTTGCTACTGTCATGGGTAGTTTAGGGATGTGTTGAACAAGGGTCGCTTTAGGGGTAGAGCGGCCTTTTTTGTTGGTGAAAGAATGAAGGGTTAGTTTAACTAGCTGGATGGATCTGTCGCTGCAGATACCAGTCGTAAAATTGTTGGAAAGAGGAAATGAGGAGATAGATTCCGCCGGCTGCCTCAACCTGACGCTGATACTCTTTCTGAGCTTGACTTTGACGATCGTTGCCTACTTTGACTTCAATCTTCACAGAGCGTCCGTTGATAATGGCTGAAACGTCAGCTGATCCAACCTGAGCAGAAGAGCGGATTCGTTTAACGGTTCCGATGGTACGCCGATAGCCGACTGCATCCTGAAAGGTCTTTCGGCCATCAAGAACACGACCTTCTACCGAAACCCGTTCGGCCTGGAAGCCTTGTAGCCGAATGAATGCTACAATACACTTGGTTAGCCCATTAGCAGTCTTATCAGAGAACTTAGGCTTAGGAATCAGCTTTTCTGGGAAAGTAGGGTGATTAGCTCGCTTGGAGTGCAGGGCCAGATCATGAAGAGCTTGAAGGGCTGTCATTGAGCACCTCCTTCCCAATAGTGAGCCTTTACCTTAAACCGTTCGGTGAAAGCGAGAATTGCTCCTTTAGGGTACCGAATAACAGATCCAAGCTGTATAAAATCTATGTATCCTCTTGCTCTCCAGTTTTGCAGTGTCTTTTTGCTACACTTAAAGATTTCAGTGGCTTCGTCTTCAGTGTACAGGAAGTTACTGTTGACATCTGAGATTAATCGGTTTTGACTAAGTTTTACCTCGTCAACCTTAGAGATTAACTGGTTGAATTGGCTTTCGGGAATCGAGAGGATTCTAAGTTCCTGCATATGCTTTGCTTTTTAGTGGTTGATATATTAAAGCTCGGCATATAGTGGAATATAAGGAAAAGCGGGATTTTTAGGTGTTTGATTACTAGTGTGCTATACTGATTCAAGAAGAGTAAAACGGGATTATTTCCCGTTTTACCGGGATTATCCCTTTGGAATGAAATGAGAAAACTCATTTGTTTTATACCTAGCATACTTATCCTCGACCGGTTTAAGCTTAGAGGGCTTAGTATAAGAGTCGTTTATACTGACTTTATAGCGATTAGCCATAAAAGTGCGAATTTTTGGGTTCTTCAAGTTCGGTGTAAAAAATCCCTCAACTTTTAAGGTCGCTATCATTTCTACAATTGTGATCTGATTCTTCAGCCACTTACGTTGTTTATCTAGGTATCCTTTAGCTAAAAGCTCTGCTTCAAACTTGAGAAACCTACTTTTATTGATGATAATACCCTTCAATTCATCTTCTTGATTGATATCAAAAGAAATCTCTTCCTGAGATTTATCTGAATGTAGGATATGTTTTGATGTCTCGCCACTATTGTCTTGTTCAGATTCGTTGTTCATACCTAGTAATTGCATTAAAGCCTTACTGAACAAGGTATTCAACTCCTTTGATGGATCTTCTAATCCATCTTTAGATCGAACAAACTCTTCAATGCCAGAGATAACTCTCTGTATGTCCATCCAGCTGATGTGACTAACTCTTACTCTTCCAAAGTGACTGGGGAACATGGTTGCTATCGGAAAAGAAGTTCTTTGCCTTTTTTCATCAAGAGTAAACCAATGGATATTTTCTCCATTCTCGTCGCCTTCACCTTCCAGTCCATCACGAATTAGTAAGCTGTCAAATGTATTTTGATGGGCTATGAGCCCCTCAATTAAGATATCGTACATTTTAAGCCCATTTGCTTTACCAAATTCTTGATATAAATATTCCAGCTTAGCAGTTAAACGGGTCTCAAAAAGTAGATCAGTAGCTATGGAATGCAGTTGTTCTTCGGTAAGCCAATTGATAGACTTCCCAGAATCAAAAGGATTTGCGTAACTTGGTGCCATGATTGCAATTGTTTGAAAGCACTCGGGATACTGTGGAAGGTGGCCGAGTGCTTTGTTTTATAAAATTAATCAAAAAGGTCTTTCATTGCCTGGTCTACGGTGTCCGTATCAAAGCTGTTGAGATATTTCTCCGTCATGCTTATTTTAGAGTGCCTGAGAAGCTTACTCACGGCATATACGTCTTTGATCTTCCGACGCCCAAGGTCAGCAAAAGTATGACGAGCTGAGTGGAAAGAGACTTCCTTACTAATCTCAGCCTTCTTGCAAATCTTCTTAAGTCTCAAGTTGTGCATTGCATTCTTGCTACTGATCTCCTTAAGTAACTCAAAGTCAGACTCGAATACTTTTGAGGCATTGAGGATAGGGAAGAGGTATTCCTCCTTACGTTTAACACCCTTAGGAGTATAATATTCAAGAATCTCTAGGGCTTTTCTCGGAAGCTGTATAGAGTGAACCTTATCGGTCACATGAGCCGTCTTTCTCATGATGTATGAAAGCCGGCCGTCGTCAACATTCTTCCATTTTAAGGTAGATAAATCCGAAAACCGAACCCCAGCTGCGTAATAAGCAAACATCCAATAATTACGCGTATGCCATAATAAAGAATCTGGTTCTAGATCAACAGTGGCAAACCTATGTAGCTCCTCATCTGTCAAACGCACTCTTGTTGGTTTACCCTCAGCAGTTTTAAGCCCTAGGAAAGGGTTCTCATTGACAGAAATGATCTTCTTCTCAATGGCATGGTTGACAATCGTCTGAATCTTTACCAAGCTCATTCGGACCGTTGACTGGCTATTCTTTCTGACGGTCTTCAGCCAGGACTGATAATCCTCCAATACTTGAAGAGAAAGGTCGGCAAATAGAAGATTGCGGTTCTGAGTGAACTCTAAAAGCTTATTGACCTCGTTCTTTAGATTTCGCTGGGTGTTGTAGGCTTGCTTGTCTATATAAGAGTAGGCAAAGTCAAAGAAAGACTCTGTCGCTTTTCCGTAAAGGTTCTCTGCAATAGTGGAGGCATTAGCATGCTTGATCTCCTGTTTGAGTTTAGCAACCTCAGCAATTTTATCTTCAATAGTTCGATTGATAACGGCAAACATCTTCTCCGACCGACGAACCTCTTTCTTTTCCGGATTCCAATCCTTGATAGCAATATCAAAGCCCAGATAGATGCGTTTAAGCTTGCGATTTTGAGTGATGCGAAGAAATAGGGGATACCTGCCATTTTTCTTCGGCTTATTGCCTAATTCAATGGTGGTGCGTATAAGAGAAGACTTGATCACACTCTTCTTAGGAGAGGGCGACCCTGTAGGCTCTGACATATAGTAATTCGTTTCTTATCTCATCTCAAATATAGGTTTTACTGAAACAATACTGAAACATTTTTTACTTTTGTGTACCTATATATACTTTTATATTCCACGTGGCAAAACTATAAGTATCTGACTATGAGTAAATATGAGAGAATGTATTGGTAGGTGGAAGAAATAGTTGTACTCCGGCTCTGGGTACTGGTCATCCCTCTTAG
>NZ_NMPS01000049.1:0-33606 GCF_002261125.1 Siphonobacter sp. BAB-5385
GGTATTTAGCCGACTCAGTTTTGAGTTGACCTCCCAATTAATCCTGAATCGCTTTAACGAGTATCTAAAACCTTACTCCCTATCCCGGGGAAGCGACTGATGCCACTGGTCTGGACGCTGAGCCATCAAATGATGCGAAATTGCGTTCTCGTAAGCTAAAACTGATGGACAGTCCAGAATTGGACTTTCTAACGCGAAGACCTATACCATTGAGTTAATCAGGATTACCTTTTCCAAAAAGCGAAGGTCGACTCCTTCTAACGAGTCCACTACCAATGAGCGAAACAGATGGTCACCTAGCTATATAACTCTACTGTGGAATACGATCCTTGAGCGTTTGAAGATCATTTGAACCCACAAAACCAAGCTAATACAAAAATACCCCGGGTGTGGGTCAGACGCCCTAAGCTACCAATGATGGTTTGACAACGAAGGCCTGCAATGGTATGGCCTGGCAGGTGTAAAGTTTTTAACACCCTTGCCAATCAGTCTGTTGGTCAGGTAAAATCATTTTTAAGCGTAAGCTCTCATTCTGGATGAAGGTATTCTTCAAGAATAGCCTAAGCTTCTCTTGGGTGATGCCCTGCTATTAGATGAATGGTTTGGCTACGTCCATCCAGTCCTTAACTTGCGGTGTCTAACTCCACACCGTCATGATTGAACCACTACTTTTAGAACGCATCCTTGTGTCTTTGGCTAACACTCAATCGTCTTCTCTTTTAACGTTCAGACTACTTTTGGAAGACAAGTCTGAAGATACGAAGAGGACTTATTACGCCCTGCACAAAATAGAAACCTTAGAAAATGCAATTCTACTTCTGGGTTCTTTGAATCACGACTATGAGCAGTTACAAAGAGCCTTGATTGAAGCCCAGAAAGAGTATCAGGCCGTTCTTGAAGAAATTAACAACCGTCCCCCTCAACTATGTTAACTGGGCTATGTCTTAACCGATGCAACTATTGTTTTTGTGAGCCCGGTTTATGACACAAGCCAATACCTGTCCTTTTACCATCAAATTGCTCATGAACATTTGGGGCTGTTTATTCCCCCCTATCGGCTAAGGTTGGCATTTTGGCTTTCACTCTAAAGGACCGAAAATCGTTGCTGCTGATAAAAGGGGATAAGAAACGGCTAACAGCTTTATAGTTCATACCTAGCAGACCAAAGAATACGAACGCAGGTATAAAACAAAAAAGCCTACTCACCGTCGCGAGTAGGCTAATCTAAGGCCTATATGTCGTCACAAGTAGGTCTTAATGTTTAACTTCCTCAGTCTTCAAAGCCGCCACTCATCTGACCGATTCAGTGATACAAAACTATCTCTAAGAAGCCGCTTAGGTTGTACTCTTTCGATTAATGGATTGGTCATCACCATGAAAGGTAGATTTTACGCTGTTTTCTGCTCATTAAAGAAACGAGAATAGCAAGCTTCTACTAACCTTAAAGCCGCTAAAAAGCATTGAATTTATTACTTCCTACACGTTTAACACCCTTTTTACACGGTACCAGTAAGTACTTCCGGGATACTGTTTGATCAACGCAAAGCTACCTATTCCGTAAAAGCTCAAGCCCTTACTGAACTTCATTGGTAAGAAATTGAAGGTGATTGATTAATCGACAAAATTTCGATTTTCTTTAGTCCTCAACCGTCACAAACCTCCAGTTAACGTATCATAGGTGCAGCTCGTAGAATACTTGAGAAAAGAGCTGCTTTTAAGTCCTATTTCGCATTTTCAAGGTTGAAAATTGAGGTGCTCAGTGAGCATATGATTTGCATTGTAAGCCAAAAACTCTTTCGTGTTTCATGAAAGAGTTTTTTGATGCCTTTCCTGTTTCCTGGCTTATCATTAAATCATTTAGTAGTCGTAAGATCATAAAAAAACTCCCAGTCTAGGAAAGACTGGGAGAAGTAGCTACTCAGCCTTTCTTCCGTTCCGCCAAACGTAAGAAGGCATAGTTCGAATTTACATATTTTAAAGAATGTTTGTTAGATAGTACCCATAAATGGGTATATAATTTTTCAAAGGACTGTATTGACGCGAATAGTAGCCCTTAACGTTGCATTCACCTCAGGTTTGTGAGTTGCGATCCTTTATTCCTAGTGAGCCTGACTGTACAGAAATAAAGCAACCCAGGATAGCAGTACGCATAACACGTAAAGCGTGACCAATAGAGCGTTTTTAGAGATTATTTTCATAGTCATGAGGAAAAGCACAAAAATAACTAATTGGTTCTTAGCCCTTTAACCATTCAATAACCCAAAAAGCCACTCGTCAAAACCCGATTAAGTCATTATACGCAGTGACTGCTTCATCCTTAGATAAATTCATCTAATCGTCCACTTTCTTTCACGCGAAAACCCTTTTCCGTTTCCTGCACGGTTAATGCCTCATGCGTCGCGTCGTGATCAGAGACAAGGATCCAGTTTTCCTGAACCGCCTGTCGGAGAAATGCTTCTTTTTCCAGCATCGTCTGTAAAGGCCGCACGTCGTAACTCATCAGATAGTTGACCGGTACATGAGCCGCTGTAGGGATTAGGTCAGCTGTAAAAACGACCGTTTGCTGACCAAGCTGAATTTTCGGCAAGAGCATCTTTTCCGTGTGTCCATCCATGACCAGAAACTCAATGAACGGCCCAAACGTCTGCTTCTTTTCATCCAGAAACTGCAAGTGTCCCGACTGCTGAATCGGCTGTAGATTCTCCGTTAAAAAAGTAGCTTTCTCCCGAGGGTTAGGCCGCATCGCCCATTCCCAGTGCTCCCGATGAGCCCAGTACGTAGCATTAGGAAAAGTCAATTCGTACCCATCCCGTCGCTGATTCCACTGAACAGCACCGCCACAATGGTCAAAATGCAGATGGCTTGGAATCACATCGGTAATGGTTTCTGCTCCGAACCCGGCTTTTTCCAGCGAACCAATCAAGTCGCCCTCGCCGTGACGGTAATAGAAGCCCTGCCAACGGGCGTCCTGCTTATCACCCATACCGCAGTCAATCAGAATCCGCCGATTTTTAGTTTCAATCAGCAGACACCGCATGGCTAATGGAATGTGATTGTTTGAGTCGGCGGGAATCAGCCTTTCCCATAATACTTTCGGTACTACGCTAAACATGGCTCCGCCGTCTAACTTAAAATGGCCAGCATCGATTGTATGTAATTTCAAGGGCTTGTCGATTTAGAAGGCAAGGTAGCAAAAGCCCAGTGGTCAGTTATACGGACAGAGCATGATTCTTCAACCTCCAAACTGAACTTAATCGAGATTTAATTTATATTAACCTATTAGTAATCAGAAGTTTATTTAACTTTCATCGCTACAAACGTAAGAAGGCAATGAGCATATTATAACATTTATCATTTTTTGAATAATATTACTCGAAGTTTCATCCTAACAACTACGTTCATGAAGAAGTTACTCGCATTTACATTAGTGTTTGTAAGCCTGGTTCTTGCTACGCAAGCTCAGACGCCTGCTGAAGAAAAACTGAAGAAAGCCAAACAGGAAACAAAAGAGGCAAAAAACAAAGTCGATAAGGAAGCCAAAGAGGCGAAAGCAGACGTAAAAAAGGAGGCGAAAGAAGTAAAAGCAGAGGCGAAGGACGCTAAGGACAAAGCCGACAAAAAGGTAAAAGAAGCAAAGGAAGACGTTAAGAAAGAGACGAAACAAGCAAAGGACAATGTCGATAAGAAAGCGAAGGAAGTAAAATCCGACACCAAGAAAGCAGCCGATAAACTTTCGAAAAAAGACGAAGCTGAAGCCAGCCTGGCTACCCGTACGAAAATAGCCGGAGCGGACAAGTCGATTGGCAAAGATGCCAAAGGCCGTACGATTTACGTAGGTACCAAGGGTGGACAGTATTACATCAATTCCAGTGGTAACAAAACGTATTTGTCCGAAGACAGTAAATTGAAAATCTAGTTTTTTGTACCTATAAAAAAATCCCCGGCCCAAATCGGACCGGGGATTTTTTATGATCTTGTACGATTAACCAATCAGTGTGGCTGCCTTCTCAAGCACTTTGGGTAGACCGGATACGTCCGAACCCCCTGCGGTGGCAAAGAAAGGCTGACCACCACCGCCGCCTTTTACTTCCTTGGCCAGCTCACGAACCAATTGACCCGCATTCAGGCCGCGTTCCTTCACCAGATTTTCGGAAATCATCAGAGCCAGAGCCGGTTTGCCTCCTACTTCGGCTACCAGTAAAGCAAACAGGTTATCTACTTTATCTTTCAACTGATACGCCAGTTGTTTCAGGGCGTCAGCGTTGGGAGCTTCTACCTGTTCGGCCAGGAAATGAATACCGTTCCGCTGCTGTACTTTCTGAACCAGTGCTTCACGTACGGAACTTAGTTTTTCAATCTCCAGCGTCTCCACCCGTTTTTGTAAAGCTGCTTTTTCTTCCATCAGGGTCTGCACCGATTTCAGTACATCCTGCGTTTTCAGCAGCTCACGTAAGTGATTAAGCAGCGTCGATTGCTCCTCCAGTAACTGGAATGCTTTTTCCGAAGTGATGGCTTCGATCCGGCGGACACCCGTTGAAGAGGAGCTTTCCGAAACGATTTTGAACAGCCCAATCTCACCCGTAGCCGGGATGTGTGTCCCGCCACAAAGTTCAACGGAGTATTGAGGATCGAACGTAATTACCCGTACAAAATCGCCGTACTTCTCACCGAATAAGGCCGTAGCTCCGCGTTGGCGAGCTTCTTCAATGGGTACGTTGCGATCTTCCTGCAACGGAATATTCTCACGGATTTTTTCATTCACGCGTTGTTCCACCTGAGCGATCTCCTCGTCCGTCATTTTACTGAAGTGCGAGAAGTCGAACCGCAGTACATCCGGACTTACCAACGAACCCTTTTGAGCAACGTGCGAACCGAGTACTTCTTTCAACGCACTGTGCATCAGGTGCGTAGCGGTATGGTTTGAAGCGATGAGTTTACGACGGGAAGCATCCACGATCGCCCGTACGCTGGCCCCGTGTGCGTTCAGTTTTTCCTCAAATTCTTCATCTTCAATGACGTGAATGCTCAGGTCATTTTCTTTCTTCGTATCTACCACCAGTAGTTCAGCATTCGGCCAGGCCAGTACGCCGGTATCTCCTACCTGTCCACCAGACTCGGCGTAGAACGGCGTCTGATCCAGGACGACGTGATACTGCGTCTTTCCCTTGGCTTCGACTTTCCGATACTTTATAATCTGAGCGTCTGCTTCCGTTTGGTCGTAACCCAGGAATACGGTCTTACCGCCTTCCTGCAATTCGACCCAGTCCGATTTCTCAGTAGCGGCGTCTTTGCGGGAACGGCTTTTCTGCTCACCCAAAGCTTTCTGGTAACCCGCTTCATCGATCGAAAATCCTTTTTCACGAGCAATCAAGGCTGTTAAATCAACCGGAAAACCGAAGGTATCGTTGAGTTCAAAAACCGTAGCTCCGTCAATTACCTTACTCTCAGACTCCTGAGCCAGAATTTTATCCAGTAAAGTCAGTCCTTTTTCCAGCGTACGCAGGAATGCCGCTTCTTCTTCCTGAATTACTTTCGCTACAAAGTCTTTCTGAGCGATCAATTCCGGGAATACGCCGTCGAACTGGTCGGACAGTAAAGGAATCAGCGTATACAGAAAAGGCTCACGGAAGCCCAGATACGTATAACCGTATCGCACGGCACGGCGTAAAATCCGGCGAATTACGTAACCCGCCCGTACATTCGAAGGTAACTGCCCATCCGCAATGGCGAAGGCAATGGCCCGAATGTGGTCGGCAATGACCCGCATCGCAATATCAGCCCAGTTTTCCTGACCGTAGGTTTTACCTGCCGCTTTCGCGATAAAATCAATGGTACCCGTGAATACGTCGGTATCGTAGTTGGATTTTTTCTTCTGGATCGCCATGCAGAGCCGCTCGAAGCCCATACCCGTATCCACGTGGCGGGCGGGTAGCGGAACGAGCGAGCCATCGGCTTTCCGCTCGAACTGCATGAATACGTTATTCCAGATTTCCACCACTTGCGGGTGATCGGCATTCACCAGTGATTTTCCGGGCGTAGCATCTACTTCAGCCTGATCCCGTAAATCCACGTGAATTTCGGAACAGGGGCCACAGGGCCCTACTTCGCCCATTTCCCAGAAGTTATCTTTCTTATTGCCGAGAATGATCCGTTCGTCTCCACCCAGAATTTCTTTCCAGAGATCGAATGCTTCCTGATCAAAGGGTACGCCATCCTTTTCGTCACCTTCAAATACCGACACGTAGAGTCGTTCTTTCGGTAGCTTGTACACCTTTGTCAGCAACTCCCAGGACCAGTGCAAGGCTTCGTTTTTGAAGTAATCCCCAAACGACCAGTTACCCAGCATTTCGAACATGGTATGGTGGTAGGTATCAAAACCTACGTCTTCCAGGTCATTGTGCTTGCCCGAAACGCGAAGACATTTTTGCGTATCTACGATGCGTTTGGACGGTGGCGTAGCATTTCCCAGGAAAAAATCTTTAAACTGAGCCATTCCTGAGTTATTAAACATCAGGGTGGGATCATTTTTCGCCACTAAGGGGGCCGAAGGAACAATTAAATGGCCTTTTGATACAAAAAAATCAAGAAAAGCCTGCCGTATCTCTCTGGAAGTCATGGGGATATTCGTCAGTCATCAAGCTTCGTTATAAGCAACGAAACCACTTGGAATTGAGCCCGCAAAGGTAATTTAAAATTCCGGTCGGGCGAAAGCAGCAGGAAAGGGAAGCTCGGGGAAAGCCAAAGTTTTTTTTCGCTTGAAAACCAATTGGTTAGAAAAAAAAGAAAAAATTATCAGGAATATCCTACCTATTTTAAAAGAAAATACGGCATTTTTAAGCGTCTAATCCGGTCAGCCGGCCGGATTTTTTTACTCCCTAACCTTGCAGCAATAGCTATTTAACGAGTTTCTTCGTTTAAAGCATTGAGGCAGGGCTTTGGACTTTTGGGCTAGCAGCACCTTCAGCGGAACTTATACTATGCGGCGGTTATGACGGACGAGAAGCGGTACTATACGATACGAGAAGTAGCAGATATGTTTTCGTTTGATATCTCAAAAGTGAGGTATTGGACGGACAATTTCCCCACGCTCAAGAATAAAGTAAAGCGAAATCGGGGCGGCGACCGCATGTATACGAAAGAGGACATTCGACAGCTGGAAATAATCTATCAGCTTGTGGAAGAACGGGGGTATACGCTCAAAGGAGCCCGCAAGTATCTCGAAAATAAAGAGTTCAAACAGGAGGGTAATACTGAACTCGTTGATTCACTCCTCGAACTCCGCAAATTCCTGCTTGATCTGAAAGCCGCACTAGACGAAAAAGCCGGACGCCCCCGCAAGTTTGAAAAGTCCGAAACCGAAGAACCCGCTAACGAAAAAACTCTCCGACTGGCTCGCCAGCTCAAATAAATACAAAGCATCAAGTACTGAAAAGCCCGTGTCACCCACGGGCTTTTTTCGTGCCCATTCGCTAACGGTTCACTTTAAATGATCTCCTGAAAAAATAAGTGCTTAATTCAAATCTTTTTGGAGCATTTAAACGTTTTTATTGCTACACCTGAGTCCTTAATTTTCCAATGGCCGAATCTACCCCTCTTATTCAACGTATTTTACAATCGCTCTTTTTTCGCGAAGCACAAAAGAAAGCCAGTCGATCGGCTCGTAATCCAGCCTTTTTGCTCGATTTGATTACCAAAGTTCTGCGTACTTCCAACAAAGGAGCTATCATCCATGATGTACAGGAAAAGCTGGGTCTTCTGACCCGTCTGATTCGGGCCTATGCCAAGGGTGAGTACCGGCAGCTCCCCTGGAAGAGTGTGGTCCTGACGGTAGCCGTACTGATTTATTTTGTCAGTCCCATCGATGTCATCCCGGATTTGCTGCCCATTATCGGCTTTACCGACGATATCGCTTTACTGGTTTGGCTGTTTCGTACGATTTCGAATGATCTGGATACGTTTAAGGTTTGGGAAGCCGAACAAGCGATTCCAGTGGATCCTCAATAAGCCACGTTTCAACCCATGACCGAGAATAAAACCATGGGTTGCTACAGAATTTTTCAAAGGTAATTCTTAACTTTACATCCATTAATAAAGACATTCATCATGGAAATGGCAACAATTTTGGCGTTTAGCCTCGGTGGGCCCGAAATCGCCCTGATTATTTTTGCCTTTATTCTCCTCTTTGGAGCGAAGAAAATCCCTGAGCTGGCACGGGGCCTTGGAAAAGGTATTCGTGAGTTCAAGGACGCTAGCAAAGACGTTCGTAGCGAAATTGAAAAAGCAGGCGACGAAGCTAATAAATAGTCGTTTTTGTGTACACTCCAGGGCATAGTCACGTGACTAGGCCCTTTTGTTGTTTTTTAGCTAATCTCCAGATTTACCCCTCGTTTTGAAGTACTATTCCTCCTTCCGTTCGCTTCAGCAGGACTTACATCAGGGTACGGTTTCGTGCCGTGCTTTGGTTGATTATTACCTGAACCGTATTGACCAACAGGTTCATCTGAACGCTTTTCTGGCCGTGTATGCCGAAGAGGCTCGCCAGGAAGCTGCCCGTATTGATGCCAGACTGGCCGCAGGTACGGCTGGCAAGCTGGCCGGAATGGTGATCGGAATTAAAGATTTACTGTGTTATGCCAATCACGGCGTACACGGGGGAAGTCGTATTTTAAATGGTTTCGTTTCCCAGTTTACTGCCACGGCCGTTCAACGCTTGCTGGACGAAGATGCCATCATCATTGGTCGGCAGAACTGCGATGAATTCGGCATGGGTTCTTCCAACGAAAACTCCGCGTATGGTCCCGTGCTCAATGCCCGTGATGAAAGCCGCGTACCCGGTGGTTCTTCGGGTGGCTCAGCCGTAGCGGTACAGGCGGATTTATGCTTTGCTTCGATTGGTACGGATACCGGCGGATCGGTTCGACAACCGGCGGCTTTTTGTGGATTGGTTGGCTTGAAACCTACGTATGGCCGGGTATCCCGCTGGGGCTTGCTGGCGTATGCCTCTTCGTTTGATACGATTGGACCTATTACACGTTGCGTGGAAGATGCGGCTCTGATTCTGGAAGTTATGGCCGGAGCCGACGAGCAGGATAGCACAGTATCGCAACAACCCGTACCCGCGTACTCCGAAAAATTAGAAGCTGGCGGTCTGAAAAAAATCGGTTATTTTCGCGACAGTTTAGAGTCGGATGGGGTTGATGCATCGGTTAAAGCCGTTTTACGCCAAACCATTGATCGTTTAGAGGCGGAGGGACACACGGTAGTACCCGTTGATTTTCCGCTGGCTAAGTACTATCTGCCGACGTATTACATCCTGACAACAGCCGAGGTAAGTTCTAATCTCTCGCGGTACGATGGCGTTCGATACGGACACCGTAGTCCACAAGCCGTTGATCTGGATTCACTGTACCGACTTAGTCGTACGGAAGGCCTGGGAGCCGAAGCCCGCAAGCGTATTTTGCTGGGCACTTTTGTACTGAGTGCAAATTATTACGACGCGTACTACACCAAAGCTCAACGCGTTCGACGTTTAATAAAGGAAGAAATCGAGCAACATTTCGAGCAGGTTGATTTTCTGCTCTACCCCACTACCCCTTCGGTGGCGTTTCCGCTCGGTGAAAAATCTTCTGATCCATTGAAAGAGTTCCTGGCCGACATCTTTACGGTGCAGGCTAACGTAACGGGTGTACCCGCCCTTTCGCTACCCCTGGGTACCGATTCACAGGGAATGCCCGTCGGAATTCAGATTTTGGCCCCAGCCTTCGAAGAAGAAAAATTACTGGCTTTTGCTAATACCCTGGAAATCCAGGATCAGGCAGCGGTAAGCATTTAAATTCAATTCATTAGTAGCCATTTCCTTAGGGCTCTTGTAGCGAAGAGCACTAAGAATACTCCTTCTGCCTGCCTGAATCGAATGAAGTATGTTTCCTGAGTTTCGCGAAGAAACTCCTGTATAACCTAACAACAAACCCTTACTAGATGAGACCAATTCGAATCCTGACCATTGCGGCGGCGATTGCCTCATTCTCGATTTGTTCCGTAGGAGCACAGACCGATTCGACGAAAAACAGTACGCCTACCGTAGTGAAAGATTCCGTGCCACAAGTAGATTTCCAACTGGTGCACGAACGCATGGCCAAGCTGCAAAAAGAAATCCCTCTGAATCACAACGATGTAACCCATCAGTTTGTCGAGTTTTTTACCTTTCGTAAGCCTTCGTTTGTGAAGGAAATGTTGGAAAGAAAAGCCCTGTATTTCCCCATTTTCGAAAAGTACCTGGCCCAGTACGGCCTCCCCGATGAGTTGAAGTATCTTTCCCTCATTGAATCCCGTCTCGATCCTAAAATCATTTCCTACGCTGGAGCAGGTGGTCTGTGGCAATTCATGCCCAGCACCGGACGTATCGATTTTAAATTACGGATTGATAAATACGTTGATGAACGCTTCGACCCCTACAAAGCCACCGAAGCCGCCTGTAAGTACTTCCTGCAATTAGGTCGTATCTTTAATAACGACTGGGAAATGATGCTGGCATCGTACAATACCGGCCCCGGAAACGTAATGCGAGCCGTCCGCAAATCGGGTAAGCATACGTATTGGGAAGTCTATCCGCATTTACATAAGCAAACCCGCGGTTACGTTCCCCAATACGCAGCCATCGTGTACATGATGCACTACGCAGCCGATCACGGAATCAAACCCGACTCGATGCATACAGTGGTGGCATTCGATACGATTCACGTTAATTCGTACATGAATTTGCGGACCTTAGCTCAGGTCGGACAGTTTTCCTACGATAAGGTAAGACAACTGAATCCGCACATTCTGACGGATGTACTGCCGGAAGGCACGAAGGGTTATCCCGTTCGTTTGCCGAAGGAAGAGCTGAAGTATTTCTATGCTCACCGTCGAACCA
Organism: Siphonobacter sp. BAB-5385; assembly: GCF_002261125.1. NCBI lineage: Bacteria > Pseudomonadati > Bacteroidota > Cytophagia > Cytophagales > Cytophagaceae > Siphonobacter > Siphonobacter sp. BAB-5385. The sequence continues at coordinate 10,916 of NZ_NMPS01000049.1, forward strand.
TCATGGATTCGGCTACGAACTACCCCGGTTCTCCACGCGTAATGCTGGCTTCCCATACATCGGATGAGGAAGAAACGTCAGGTACGGCTGTGAACGAAGATGTTGCACGTACGAAATCAAAACGGGTTTCGCACAAAGTACATCGTGGTGAGACGCTATCTTCCATTGCCCGCCGCTACCACGTAGCAAGCCAGGATCTGAAAGTCTGGAACCGGCTGGGTCACCATTCAAAAATCAAGGCGGGTCAACATCTAGTCGTTTACCAGCAAGTGAACGTACCTCAAACCCAGGTTGCTGTGGCTACGGTAAGCAAATCTGCCGCGGCTACCAGTCGTGACGAACGTCTGAGCAAAGCCCGTAAGTACCATACCGTACAACCCGGCGATACACTCTGGAAAATCTCACAACGTTACGGCGGTATTTCCATTGACAAGTTACGTAAGCTTAATGGAATCAAAGGTAACGCGGTACATCCCGGTCAGAAACTGTTAGTGATTTAACACGACCGATATTCCATCCCCTACTACTGAAACAAGCCACCGGACGATACGCCCCGTGGCTTGTTTTGCTCATCATCCCAGCAAATGATTGCTTATTTAGAAGGCAAGCTCACCTATAAAGAACCCGCGTACGCCATTATCGACGTTCAGGGCGTTGGATACGAAGTACGTATTTCCCTGCAAACGTATTCGGCTTTACCGGAGGTGAACGAACGTTGCCGTTTGTTTACGTATTTAAATATTCGGGAAGATGCCCACATCCTGTTCGCCTTTCAGGAAATGAGCGAAAAACAGCTCTTCCTGGATTTAGTTAGCGTATCAGGTATTGGCCCCAATACGGCTCTGGTGATGCTTTCTTCCCTTTCTTCAGTCGAAATCCGGCAGGCGATCATTACGGAAGATTTACGCGTGATCCAGGGTATCAAGGGCATTGGGGCAAAAACGGCCCAACGCGTCATTCTTGAACTCAAGGATAAACTCAAGAAAGATCACCTGGCTTCGGGAAGTATGACGACCAACCTGTTTCTCGGTCCCAACGCCGGAGCCCGTACCGACGCTATTTCGGCTTTGATTGTGATGGGTATCCCCCGTCCCGTTGCTGAAAAATCAGTCGATACCCTGCTGAAGAAAGATCCCAACGCCTCCGTTGAAGATCTGATCAAACAATCCCTCCGTTAGGCAAAACAGATCCGCGAAAATCTTTCCGAAACTTACCTTTCGGAAAGATTTTTTGCTTGAAAAAAAAGCGTTACTCCCTTAAAACAGAGTCGAATCAACCATTCACTACCATTTATCATTTCTTAATCGAATACAAGCGATAGCCTATCCCACTTTTTTTGCAATTTTACTTTTAGTTTTGGCGTTTAAGGATGCGGTAACCCAACACTTCGTTCCCCCGAAGTGCACACGCCTACTCTTTCAATAGATCATATTGCGAAGGACACTTTACCTAACAATGCGAATTTTCCAACCCGTTCGAAAGTCAGGAACCTATTCCCGGCGGCGGCGATGGATATCTGTACCAGGATTAGTAAAGGCTTTTTTGTTGTTTGGTGCAAGTACTGCGATGGCTCAGGCTCAGCAGATTCAACCCGACACGGCCCGCGTAGACACCTTGTACAGAACCAAAACCGGACGTCGACCTCTATTAAAAGTATCGGATCGTTTGGCCAGTCGGTTTAGTTATCGACTCCCGCAATCCCCTTTAATTCCACCTGATCCTAAAGACTTACAAACTCAGTTCCGGTTTAATCCGCTGGATCAGAAAATTACCATCAACGACGCGTTTAAAGTAGGCGACCGAACGATTCCGTACCGGCCCGGCGAAAACATCTCGCTGGACGAATACCTGCGAATTCAGAACAACGCTTCCTATCGGGACTTGATTCGTGAATACGCGGGTCGAAGCGACGGCAAAAGTGAAGTGACGGGTCGGGGGCTTTTCCCGAAAATCAAACTTTCTGATCCTTCACTGGACCGGATTTTCGGCTCCAACATCATCGACTTTTTACCCAATGGTTCGGTACTGCTCGATTTTGGTTATCTCCATCAGAATATCGACAATCCGGCGATTCCGGTACGACAGCGGCGAACGGGTAACTTCATTTTCAACGAACAGATTGCCGTAAATTTCGCCGGGAAAATTGGGGATAAGCTCAACCTGAATACCAATTTTGATACGAAAGCCGCCTTCAACTTCGAGAACAAACTCAAGCTTGGCTTTCGGAATCAGGAGGAAGACATTATCCAGCGGGTGGAAGCCGGAAATACGAGTTTTCGTACCAACAGTCAGCTGATTCCGGGCGTGAAAACCTGTTTGGAGCAAACGTAGCCCTGCGGTTTGGCAAGCTGGACGTGAATCTGGTGGCCGCTCAGCAACGTTCCAAGCGGCAGAGCATTGTCCTTCGCAACGGAGCCCAGAATCGTGGCTTTTCCATTCGCGAAGACTTATACGACGAAAACCGTCACTTCTTCCTCAACCATTTCTTTCGTAACAATTACGAACGCTCGCTCCAGCAACTGCCGATGATTACCTCGGGCGTTACCGTAACACGGGTGGAAGTTTATATAACCAACCGTTCACAGAATACGGAGACACTCCGGAACCTGGTTGGTCTGGCTGATTTAGGTGAAGGCAATCCGTTTAATAAGACGTCCCCGCTGGTACAGCCCATTTCCGGCTCGGCAGGTTCGCCTGCGGATAACAGCGTCAACGGACTGTTTCAGAACGTATCGCAGAACCCTACCGTTCGGCAGATCGATAACGTTGCCAGTGAACTGACCGGCAGTAACTACGCCCGGGGAGCTGACTTTGATCTTTTACGCGGAGCCCGCAAACTCAACGACCGGGAATTCCGCTTTCATCCGCAGTTAGGCTACATTTCCCTGCTGGCTCCCATCCGTAACGACGAAATCGTTGCCGTTGCCTATGAGTATACGTATCAGGGTCGGAAGTTTAAGGTTGGTGAGCTGACAGAAGATTATCAGAATCGGCAGCAGGACGAAGTGATTGTCCTGAAACTGCTCAAATCATCCACCCTTCGGAATAATACCAGTTTGCCGATGTGGGATTTGATGATGAAAAACATCTATTCCCTCAGTACCCAAACGCCTACCAGCACCACCAGCACAACGACGAGTTACTCGGGAGGAACCGTAAGCGTACAGCGGCAGGGTTTCCAGTTACGGGTCATCTACAAGGATGATATTACGGGCGTGGATAACCCCAGCTTACAGGAAACCAACCTGGCTGGTATTCCGCTCTTACAGGTCATGAATCTGGATAAACTTAACCAGATGAACGACGCCCAGCCCGACGGGAATTTCGATTTTGTGGAAGATGTGACGATTGATTCCAAAAATGGTCGCATCATTTTCCCCGTACTCGAGCCTTTTGGTTCCACGCTACGGAATCGCCTCACCAGTACTGATCCGGCTCTGGTAGAAAAGTACGTGCAGAATACGCTTTACCGGGGTACACAGATTGACGCAACGCAACAGGCGGAAAAGAATAAATTTTTCATTCAGGGAAGTTATCAGGGAGCCAACGGAGCCCAGATTCCGCTGGGTTTTGGTGTCGATGAGAGTACCGTGCAGGTATCGGCAGGGGGCGTCAACCTGAATCCGGGCACGGACTTCGTGGTGGAAGGCGGAAGCGTGCGGATTATGAACGATGCCCTGATGAACTCAGGCAGGGAAATTACCGTCAGCTGGGAAACCCCCGAACTCTTCAATAACCAGATCCGTACTTTGCTGGCGGGTCGCTTCGACTACCGAATCGACAAGAACTTCAACATTGGAGCGACGCTGATGCGACTGCGGGAAAGTACGCCCGGTAACATTACGCGGGTCGCTTTGGGCAACGAGCCGGTCAACAACTTCCTCTTTGGTTTTGATGCCAACCTGAAGAAAGACGCTCCTTTTCTAACCAAAGCCCTCGACGCTCTGCCGCTGATTCAGACCAAGGAAATGTCGAGTATTACCTTCGGTGGCGAATACGCTCAACTGCTACCCGGCGTAACGCCCCGGGCACAAAATCGGAGCTATCTCGATGATTTTGAAGGCAGCCGTACCATCTATGACTTCACGCGTCAGCCCATCCGCTGGCGAATGGGAGCAACCCCCACCACTTTTAATCAGGGCACTCCGGCCAATCCGTTGCAATACAACTATCGCCGGGCTTTAATTTCAGTGTATAACGTCGATCAGACCTTTTACGGGACGGGTGGACTGGGTAACAACGTTGTACCCGCGGATCTGGATGTTTCCAACTTCTACGAAAAGCAGTACCTGCCCCAGCAAATTTTCAAAGGCAAGGCGGCTCTGAACTATAACCTTCCCCTGAACATTCTGGATCTGGCGTACTTTCCTGCCGAACGCGGGATGTACAATTACAATCCGGATCTGACGTCAGACGGTCGGCTGAGAAATCCCAAACAGAGCTTCGGGGCCATTACGCGGGCGATTACGTCAGACAATGACTTTGATAACTCCAACATTGAAATCATGGAGTTCTGGGTCATGGATCCGTTCCTGGACGTACCCGTTCGGGCGAATGGCGGTACGCAGGATAAAGCCAACACCACGGGGGGTAAACTGCTGATTCACCTGGGTGATATTTCCGAAGACGTCGTTCCTGACGGTCGGTTCAATTTCGAAAACGGACTACCCACGGGCGAGGTACGCACGCAGACGGTCAACGGGCAACCTGCCAACGTCGATTCGACGGCCTGGGGAAGAGCCACCAAGCAGCAATTCGTTATCAATGCCTTCAACAACGATAACATTGCCGCTCAGGATGTTGGACTTGACGGCGTAAACAATGCCGCCGAGCAGACGTATTTCAGTAACTACCTCAACCAGGTGCGTTCGCGGGTAACGGGTCCGGCACTGGATCAGATTACGAATGACCCTTCCAACGATGATTTCCGGTATTATTTCAGTCCGGAAGCCGATCAGAATAACTGGTCGATCATTCAGCGGTACAAGCGGTTTATGGGTACGGAAAATAACTCGCCGGCGAATACCGCCTCGGGTTCGCAGATTACGCCTTCTTCGACCAATTTGCCCGATTCAGAAGATTTAAATAACGATAACACCATCAACGAAACGGAAGCGTACTACGAATACGAAATTCCGCTGAAACCCGGTGAACTGAAAATCGGATCGAATAACATTGTTGATGAAATTCAGACGGACGACGGAGCCAAGTGGTATTTATTCCGGGTTGAAGTACGTAAGCCCACCCGCTCCGTTGGCGGGATCACCAGCTTCAAATCCATTCGCTTCATGCGGATGGTCATGACGGAATTTGAAGAACCCGTAGTCCTTCGTTTTGCTCAGTTGCAACTGACGGGTTTCCAGTACCGGAAGTATGAGAGTGATCTCAACGCGAAAGGCCTCGACGAAGTACCCGAACCCTACGATGCGGACTTCCGGGTTTCAACGGTCAGTGTGGAAGAAAATGGCCCCACCGCTGCCGATCTGAATAGCAACAACAACACGCGGGTACCTTACGTCGTACCTCCCGGCTACGAACGCGACCGCGACATCATGACGCTGAACAACGCCGCCCTGAACGAACAGGCCTTAAGCTTGTGCGTGACGGATCTGCGGGACGGTGATTCACGGGCGGCCTACAAAATTGTTAACTACAACCTGAACCAGTACCGCCGCCTGACGATGTCCGTACACATGGACAACCTGAGTGATGAAGACGGCAAGACCTCCGCGTTCATCCGACTGGGTACGGATTTCAAGGATAACTTCTACGAAATCGAAGTACGAAGCCTGACCGCTACTCGCCCGAGTTCGCTCAATATGGGCTCGCCCGACCCAACGCTGGTGTGGCCCCTGGACAATAAGTTTGACTTCGCCATCGACGAACTTCGCCGCGTAAAAGCGGAACGTAACCGTCTCGGAGCGGCTAACGCGACGCCTTTTACGCTGGTATCCGAAGATGGCAAGTATAACATTACGGTGGTGGGAACGCCCGACATTTCTGCCGTTCAGGTGATGATGCTGGGGGTACGGAACCCGAAATCGGATGATGGACAGGCCAAGTCCTTCTGCGTCTGGGTAAACGAATTTCACGCGACGGATTTTGATCAGCGATCCGGTTACGCGGCCATCGCCCGGGCAGACATTAAACTAGCCGATTTTGCAACGGTAACATTGACCGGAGCCATGAAGACCTATGGTTTTGGCGGAGTGGACACGCGTATTTCGGAACGTTCACAAAGCAATTCAATGGCTTTTGGGGTTGCTTCGAATGTAAATCTGGATAAGCTCTTCCCGCAAAACTGGGGGTTACAGATTCCGTTTTATTTCAGCTACGACCGGCAGAACATTCGTCCGCACTTCAATCCGCTTGATCCGGATATGCCGCTGGATTTATCACTGAGTACGATGCCTGCCAGTCAACGCGAAGCGTACCGGAAAATGGTGGAAGAAAACTCCATGCGGAAAGCCATCAATTTCTCGAACGTGCGGAAGATTCGCGTCAATCCGAACAGCCGGGCTCATTTCTACGATATTGAGAACTTTTCGTTTACCTACGCCTACTCTGACGCCGTACGGTCAAGCATTACGCTGGCGGAATACCGGCAACTGTCGCAGCGGGGTGGCTTTACCTACGCGTACACGACAGCACCGAAACCCTGGGAGCCCTTCAAGAAGTGGAAGAACGACCAGCACATTTTCCAGCTAATCAAAGACTTCAACTTTACGCCTATTCCCAACAGCGTGACCTTCCGGGCCGACATGGACCGAAGCCTGATTCGGACGCAGTACCGACAGGCGGCCACGGGCTCTACGGCGGGAAATCCGATGCTGACAACGGACGGCGTGACGCCTTTATTCGAGAAATACTGGCTGTTCAACCGACTGTATGGACTGAACTGGAATTTCTCGAAAAACTGGAATGCTCAGTATAACGCCACGGCTCAGGCCATCATCGATGAACCCTACGGCGACATCAATACGCTGGAGAAACGCGATTCGGTGATGAACAGTCTGAAGCGACTTGGCCGGATGAAAAACTTTGAACAACGGATCACCAACACCTGGCAGATTCCGCTGAACAAATTTCCGCTCACGGACTGGATGACGGCTCAGCTGCAATACAACGTCGCGTACAAGTTCCAGGCGAATAGTTACGGCATCGTCGATTCGACGGGCGTGGCCTTTGGTAATACCATTCAGAACACCCGCGAACGGGTACTTACGGGTCGGGTTGATTTCGTTGCCCTGTACAACAAAGTGAAGGCTTTACGCTGGGTGAACTCTCCCCGGGCTCCCCGCCGCGATATTGCCCGTAGCCCCGGTGACTTTGACGAAGTGGACGTGGAGCGGAATCAATTCCTGAAAAGCGTATCCCGATTACTGCTAACGGTTCGGGGAATTCGCTATACCTACGCCATTCAGGAATCGACGATTTTACCCGGTTTTTTACCTACGCCGCACTTGTTCGGAGATCGTAGTGGAGTACCGGGTCTGCCTTTCATTCTGGGTAGCCAGGACGGAAGCATTCGTTACCGTGGAGCCGAAGAAGGCTGGATCACCAAGAGTACCGTACAAAACCAGCCTTTTGTACAAACGCTTACGAAACGCTTTGAAGCCACCACCGATCTGGAGCCGTGGAAAGACTTTAAGGTCTTCGTGGATTTACGCTACAACCGTTCGGACAACTACCAGGAATTCTTCCGGCCCGCTACGGTCAATGGTCCTTTTGTGAGCCAGTCACCCCTGCGGTCGGGTAATTATTCCATGAGTTACCTCTCGTTCCTCACGGCTTTTGAAAAAACCAATCGGGAAAGCTTCTCGGCCAACTTCGAGCGTTTCAAAGACTATCGGAACATTCTGCTCGAACGTCTGAAGGTCGCGAACCCCGCTGGCGATTCATACAATCTCAATTCGCAGGACGTACTGATTCCGGCTTTCTTCTCGGCGTATTCTGGCAAGAGCCCAAACAAGGTGAAGTTTTCGCCCTTCTATAAAATTCCGCTGCCGAACTGGCGGGTGAATTACAATGGTCTGACGAACGTAGCCTGGTTTAAGCGACGCTTCTCACAAATTCAGATTACGCACTCGTATTCGAGTACCTACAACGTTGGGAACTTCGTTTCTTCGCTGGAATACGATGCTGCGTTCGTTGCGATGAACGCTCCGCTGTATCCCTTTGCCAATCAGGTGAACGCCGAAGGTCAGTTTGTACCCGTGTACGTGATGAGCGTAATTTCATTCGTGGAACGCTTTGCTCCTTTTATTGGGGTACAATTCCGTACGAAAGACGGCATTTCGGGAGGACTGGAATACAACCAGGATCGGAACGTTGGACTGAACCTTTCCAATGTCTCGGTCAATGAAGTGAATAACAAAGATTTGACGGGTCGGCTGGGCTTTACGCGGCAGAACATCCGCTTCCGCTTCGGGGGTCGTCAGGTACGACTCAAGAATGATCTGACCTTCGATTGCCGCCTGACCTTCCGTGATCAACGCGTTATGATCCGGAAGCTGGAAGGCGAAACGACCCCGACGGCGGGTAACGTATTCTTCCAGTTTAACCCCAGCGTCACGTACAATGCCAGTCGTCAGCTCAACGTTCGCGTGTATCTGGATCGTACGGTTAATGACCCGCTCGTCTCTAATTCCTTCCGACGGGCTGTTACGCAGGGCGGGGTGCAATTACGACTTAGCTTGAACTAACTTTCTTAAAAAGGCTGTCTGATTCAGGCAGCCTTTTTATTTTTGAGTATCGAATCCATCCCTCCTCAAACCGGTTCCCTGCATATGCATTTCCTGCGATTAAGCTTTGTGCTACTGCTTGCCTATACTACGCAGGCCCAAAACCAGCTTTCTGATGTCTCCAAGGAGCGGATCAACATGGGCAGCGGTCATAATAATTTCAATAGCGTTTTGTGGGGAAGTGCTCCGGCCTCGCGTACCATCCTGGGTGAAATTTACCTGGATACGCTTTGGCATACGGGCAGTGTTAAGCTGAATCAGGGTTTGCTGGACGATAAAAAAACGGCATCTGACAGCATCGGTGGTATAAAAATGCGGTACAACATTTACGAAAATGAGGTGGAAGTACTCGCTAATGAAGCCCGCCGGGACATCCGGGTCATTCCGGGAACTCAGCTCAAGTACTTTACCCTGAATCAGAGCACGCAACCCATGCGTTTCATCAATACCCGAGAATGTAAGACGGACGAAGCCGTGACGGGCTTTTACGAACTGCTTACCCCCGGTCGCCTGCAACTGGCCAGACATCACCGAACGAAAACAATTAAACCTAACTACAACATGGCGTTTGGAACGGGTGAAAAAAACACTCGAATTGAACTAACCAGCGACTACTACGTGATTTCGCAGGGAAAAGCGTCTCGACTGAATCCCGGCAAAAAAACCATTTTGGCTCTCATGCAGGATCAACAGGCTGCGATAGAGGCGTATATCAAAACGAACAAAATCAGCTTCCGCGATCCATCAGATCTGACTAAACTGTTTGCGTACTACAACCAGCTTTAACGTACAGTTCCCAGTATCCATAGATAAAAAGAGGTCCCGCTGAGTATAGCCAGCAGGACCTCTTTGCTTACAGGATTCTTAACGATAGCCTTCGGCCTGTAATTCGAACAACTCCGCGTACCGCCCCTGCTGGGCCAGCAACTCTTGGTGCGTACCCATTTCCAAGACCTTACCCCCTTCCAGTACCAGAATACGATCAGCCATGCGAACGGTACTGAATCGGTGCGAAATTAGTACTGCCGTTTTTCCTTTGGTCAATTCTGCGAAACGCTGGAAAACTTCGTATTCGGCCCGGGCGTCCAGAGCGGAGGTCGGTTCATCCAGAATCAACAGATCGGCTTCACGGAGGTACGCCCGGGCCAGAGCTACTTTCTGCCACTGACCGCCCGATAATTCTACCCCGCCCGAAAACCGACGGCCCAGCGGCTGTTCGTAGCCCAGCGGTAAGCCCGCAATCACGGCATCGGCCAGACTATCTTCAGCGGCCCGTTCCAGAGCCGGCAGATTCTCACGCTCGACAATGTCGCCGACGGCAATGTTATCCCCCGCCGAAAACTGAAAGCGTAGGTAATCCTGAAAAATGACGCCGATATGCGTACGGAGTTCTTCCAGATTGTAGGCTTTTAAATCATAGCCATCGAGGAGAATACGTCCCTCATCCGGATCGTATAAACGCCCCAGCAGTTTCACTAACGTTGTTTTCCCGGCTCCATTTTCGCCGACTAAAGCCAGTTTTTCTCCGGCTCGCAAATGAAAGCTCAGATTGCGAACGGCCCACTTTTCTGAGTTAGGATACTTGAAACCTACGCCTTCGAAAACAAAGCCTTCGCGAATGGGTACCGGGAACGGTCGGGGCGATACGGGGGATACAATCTGCGGCTGGATTTCGAAGAATTCAAAGAGATCTTTCAGATACAAAGCTCCCTGGGAAATACTATTGAACCGTCCCAGAATGCCTTCCAGCAAACTCCGTACCTGCCGAAACGAACCCGCCAGAAAGGTCAGATCACCCAGCGTAACGCGACCCTGTACGGTCTGGAAAATCATGTAGCCATACGCGGCGTAATAGCCCACCGTACCAATGGCCAGCAGCAAACTGCCCCAGCTCGCCCGCTCCAGAGCGAGCTTCCGGTTTCGTGGAAATACTGCTCCGAAAGCGTCCGGTAGCGATTAATCAGAAAATCGGACAGCCCGAATAGTTTTACTTCCTTCGCCGTATCGTCGCTGGCCCCGAGGTAACGGTAGTAATCCAGTTCACGGCGTTGGGGCGTCCAGCCGTAGAGGAGCGAATAACTTTTTGCGTTGAAGTGCAGTTCACCCAGAAACGAAGGAATCACGGCGACGAGTAACAACAGTAACAACCAGGGGGCAAAACTGATCAGCCCAATGGCCAGGGAGGCAATCGTCAACAGATCCTGTACCTGTGAAAAGGTTTGGGAGAGCAGTTGTGTACGCCCCGCCGTCTGTTGCCGGGCTCGTTCGAGTTTATCGTAAAAAGTCGCGTTTTCAAACTGGGCCAGATCCAGCGTAGCGGCGTGTTGCATCAGCCGGACGGAAGTTTGATGAGCGTACCAGTCACCCAGTAGGCTCTCGCTGAGGTTAATTCCCCGGCTTAGAAGATCACTTCCGATGGCCAGTCCAAACTCAATCGCGACTAAGGTCCACAAGTGCGTCAAATCAGAGCTGTGGGCATTCGCTAGCCGTATGACTTCATCGACAATGAGTTTGCCCACGTACAGCGTAGCCGTCGGTACGGTCGAGCGAATCAGTCGTAACACAAAATTCAGAATCGTCAGGGAAGGACTCGTTTGCCAGATTTGCCGGAAGAATGCAGGTAGATTTCGCAAAGCCGCAAATCGTTCGCGAAAGGAAGGTTGATGTTCAGAAGTTTCAGTATTACGTTTTCTTGCCATTGTACAGGGATAACATCCGAATGCCTCAAAAAATCCCAGGCCAATCCCGGAGTTTTGCTCCTTTCCTAGTACAGCTTTTTTGGCGAACGAGCTAGTCTTTCTAATTCCTTTGACATGACTTTTGATACCATTATTATAGGGGGCAGTTATGCTGGCCTTTCGGCGGCCATGACCCTGGGTCGTTCGCTGCGGAAGGTGCTCATCATTGACAGCGGCGAGCCCTGCAACCGTCAGACCCCACGGGCCCACAATTTCATTACGCACGACGGGCAATCGCCCAATCAGATCCGTACCCTGGCCAAAGAACAAGTCCTGCAGTACGATACCGTTACCTTTCAGGCGGACAAAGCCATTAAAGCTCAGAAACTTAGCAATGGTTTTGAAGTACGAACGGAATCAGGCGATACGTATACGGGTCGAACCGTCCTACTAGCTACGGGGGTTTCGGATCAGATGCGGCCCATTCCCGGCTTTGCGGAATGCTGGGGTACGTCCATCATCCACTGCCCCTACTGCCACGGTTACGAAGTGCGTAATTCACCCATCGGCATTTTGAGCAACAGCGGCGTAACGTATGACTTTGTCCGGTTACTGAGCAACTGGTCAAAAGACCTGCATGTCTTTACGGATGGTCCCTGCGAATTGCCCGAGGATGCTTGCACCAAGCTCAAAAAGCACGGCATTCCAGTGATTGAGGATGAAATTCAGGAATTCCGGCACGAAGCGGGACAACTGAAAACCATCGTTTTCAAAAACGGACTAACCACGGATTTTCCAACGCTCTTCGTGCGTACCCCTTTCAGTTTTGCTACGGACCTGCACGAACAATTAGGCTGTCAATTGACCGAAGATGGCTACCTCCAGGTGGATGCTTTTCAACGGACTACGGTACCGGGTGTCTTTGCGGCGGGAGACGCCGCCCACGCCTTTCGGGCCGTATCCGTCGCAACGGGTTCGGGTACTACGGCTGGAGCGTATATCCACCATGACCTGATGCACGAGGAAGAGCCACTGGCGTAGGAAAAAAACATCATTACTGCCCTGACTTCACGAGATTTTAAGCGGGTTTCATTCCTTATTTACGCTGGATTCGCTATTTTCCAGATTATAAACCTTGTTCCCGATGCGATATCTTTCCCTGGCCTTTCTCTCCCTGCTCCTATTGACGGTTGCCTGCCGAAAAAGCACGCCGAAAATCAGTAAAGGAGCCTATGAATTTATTACGGACGATCCTAACGCCCAGCCTATCGTCTACAACAAAAAGGGTGTTTTTGAAAAGCACGTCATGGTGGCTGCGGCTCACCCGGAAGCCTCGCGGGTGGGAGCGGCAATTATGAAAAAGGGCGGCAATGCCGTTGATGCCGCCGTAGGTACGTTTTTCGCTCTGGCCGTAGCCTTTCCCTGGGCCGGAAACCTGGGAGGCGGTGGCTTTATGGTGTTTCGGTCAAAAGACGGACAGAGTTACTCACTGGATTTTCGGGAAAAAGCTCCCGCCGCCGCCTACCGGGATATGTACCTGGACTCACTCGGCAATGTTATTCCCAATATGGCCTGGTTAGGGCATTCGGCGAGTGGAGTGCCGGGTTCGGTAGATGGCATGGTGGAAGCTCATCGGAAATTTGGTAAACTTCCCTGGAAGGACGTCATTCAACCCGCCATTGAGCTGGCCGAAAAAGGCGTTGTACTTACCGAAAATGAAGCCAAGGGCCTCAACCGCGTCCGTTCCGACATCAAGAAGTACAATCCCGGAAAAACCTATTACCTGAAAGCCGGAGCCGATACCACCTGGAAAATGGGTGATCTTTTTGTCCAGATGGATTTAGGGAAAACCCTCCGCCGCATTCAGGAAAAAGGCCGGGCGGGTTTTTACGAGGGCGAAACGGCCCGCCTGCTGATTCAGGAAATGGCCGTAGCGAAAGCTCCCATTGTCCAGAAAGACCTTGATGCATATCATTCCGCCTGGCGAACGCCTATCACGGGTACATACCGGGGGCATAAAGTCATTTCCATGCCGCCCACCTCTTCGGGCGGTATTGCACTGGTGCAATTGCTAAAAATGGTAGAACCTTTTCCTTTGAAACGCTGGGGCTGGCATTCTGACTCGACCACGCAGGTCATGATTGAAGCCGAACGCCGCGTGTACGCTGATCGGGCCAAATGGCTTGGTGACCCGGATTTCTTCAAAGTTCCGGTGAACGAACTACTCGACTCCACTTACTTACAAAAACGCTGGAGTGATTTCAACTGGGCGAAAGCCAGCGATTCCCAGGCCATTGCGGGCGGAGCCATTCCCGGCTACGAAAGCAACGAAACAACGCACTTCTCCGTCGTTGATACCGAAGGCAATGCGGTATCCATCACAACCACGATTAACAATGGCTACGGAAGTCGGGTCGTAGTGGGTGGAGCTGGTTTTCTGATGAACGATGAGATGGAAGACTTCGCCGTAAAACCGGGCGTACCAAACGTATTCGGACTGGTAGGTTCCGAAGCCAATTCCGTACAGCCGGGCAAACGGATGCTTTCCAGTATGACACCAACGATTGTGGAAAAAGACGGCAAATTGTTCATGGTTGTAGGTACGCCCGGTGGCTCGACCATCATCACCAGCGTTTTCCAGACCATTCTGAATGTCATTGACCACGGAATGAGTATGCAGGAAGCGGTTAATGCTCTCAAGTTTCACCACCAGTGGCTGCCCGATCGTACGACCTTCGAACGGGGAGCTTTTTCGGATAAAGTACTGAACGCTCTCAAAGCAAAAGGCTACGCCATTGAACCGCAAACCGGCACCCTGGGCCGCATGGACTGTATTCTGGTTTTACCGGATGGTCGGCTGGAAGGCGGTTCCGATCCCCGGGCGGATAATACGAGTATCGGCTGGTAACTTGCCCCACTCTTCGGACTAGTCATGAGGCCATAAAAAAGGCTTCCGTTGCGGAAGCCTTTTCTTTTTCTATCACTTTCTACTTAGCCGTTCTTTTCCAGTTGCTTGACCAGTACCTCAAAGTCTTTCGGGTACGGAGCTTCAATCTTTACTTCTTCACCGTTCAGCAAATTAAACGTCAGCGAATACGCGTGCAGGGCTACCCGTTTCATCAACGGTTGTTCATCCGTATCTTTTTTCAGATTGAATTTCCGCTTGAGTTGTGACAGGTAAACCGGTTTTCCGCCATAGGTTGAATCCGCTACGATGGGGGCTTTCAGGCAAGTCAGGTGAATACGGATCTGGTGCATGCGGCCCGTAATGGGCAGACACTCCACGATGGTATACTGCCGATACGCTTTCAGGGTAAAGAAAAGGGTTTCGGCTTCCTTCCCCTTTGCCCGGTCAATTTTCACGACGCCGTCGCGGGGCAAAGCCAGAATGGGCAGGTATACCGATTCCCCCTGAAAATTATGGACGCCATTCACCACCGCGTGGTAGCGTTTTACCGTTTCGCGGTGCTCGAACTGCATCGACAAATGCCGGTACGCTTCCGGATTCTTGGCAATGGCCAGTACACCCGACGTTTCTTTGTCCAGCCGGTGACACAACTGGGCGTCGTCGCTGTAGGCTTTGGCTAATCGTAAAATACTGAGGGTATTATCCGCCTGCCGTTCGTCGAGCGACGCGATGTAAGGCGGTTTATTGATGACGATGAAATCTTCGTTCTCGAAAATAATTAAATCCTTAAAATCCAGTGGCTTCATGCCGCAAAGATACGCATTTTAAACCGGCTTCACTGGCTTTGGAAAGGAGTTAATGAATGACTTGCGAGCAATTCCACCGCCTTTAATTCAGGGCTTTGCGGTACAAATGCAGATTTTGCCGTATTTTGAGAGCCTGAACGCGTGAATCCATGGATGCCTTTGAATCTCGAATTGACTTAAGTGAACTGTACCAGACCGTCGCTGATATTCGCACGGAAGTAGGAAAAGTAATTGTGGGCCAGCACGCCATGATTGATCTGCTGCTGACGGCCCTCTTTGCCGATGGTCACGTACTGATTGAAGGCGTACCCGGTGTAGCCAAAACGCTGACGGCCAAGTTACTGGCCAAAACCATTTCGGTCGATTTCAATCGCATTCAGTTTACACCCGATCTGATGCCTTCAGACGTATTGGGCACCTCGGTATTCAACCCCAAAGTTTCCGAGTTTGAGTTTAAGCCCGGTCCGATTTTCTCGAATATCGTGCTGATTGACGAAATCAACCGGGCTCCGGCTAAAACGCAGTCGGCTTTGTTCGAGGTCATGGAAGAACGGCAGGTCACCAACGCTGGACAAACCTACCCGATGTCGGCTCCCTTTCTGGTACTGGCTACGCAAAACCCCATTGAGCAGGAAGGTACCTATCGACTGCCCGAAGCCCAGTTGGATCGTTTTCTTTTCAAGATCATCGTGCAGTATCCTACGCTGGATCAGGAAACGGAAATCCTTCGCGGTCACCACGAACGCCGCTCCAATACGGACGCCGTAGAAGCCATACAGGCCGTTTTGTCGCAGCAACAACTGACGACCTTACGCGAAAAAGTCCGTCAGATTGTGATTGAAGACAAAGTCCTCAGTTACATTGCTCAACTGGTTCACGAAACCCGCACGTCCAAGTTTCTGTACCTGGGAGCTTCGCCCCGGGCCTCGGTAGCTCTGCTCAATGCCTCCAAAGCCCTGGCAGCCTTGCGGGGACGGGATTTCGTTACGCCTGAAGACGTACAGGAACTGGCCCTTCCGGTGTTACGGCATCGCCTCATCCTGACGCCCGAAAAAGAAATGGAAGGCACCACGCCCGACGCCATCATCGAGCAGATTCTAAAGAAAGTCGAAGTGCCTCGCTAATACGATCTGCCGTTACCGAACGCATCCGGTAACGGCTTTTTTCTTTCTTTCCAATTTTCCAGGATTCCTTCCGTTATTGGGAGCAGTATCAACACTTCAATCAAATTTTCTTTTGCTATGCGTGGCTTCCGCGTGTTTGGGCTGCTGGCTCTGGCTGTCCTGTTTTCTACCTGTTCAAAGCTCAACGAAGTCGTCGTGCGGGCTACCAATTTTGAAGACGAAATTCAGCTGGCTCAGAATCTGGTTTTTACCTTCAACAAGGATTTGGTGCCGGAAGCCGAACTGGGCATCTGGCAGAGTACTAAATTCGTTGAATTCGAACCTGCCATTCCGGGTCGTTTCAAGTGGGTGGGGAAAAATGAACTGGTGTTTTCGCCGACGTCTTCCTTCCAGCCCGCCACCGAATACCAGGCCCGACTTTCCGACAAAATCCTGACGCAGGCCAAGGATAAATCCCTGGGCATTTCGTCCGACAAACTCACCTTCCATACGCCTTATCTGGAGGTAAAAGAAACGGAAGCGTACTGGACCCGCTCGCGTACGGGCCATCAGGCAGTAGCGAAACTGAAACTGCATTTTAACTATCCGGTATCGGGCGGTGAAGTGGGCACCAAACTGACCGTCAGCGAAAAGGAACAGAAAGTCGGTTTCAGTATCGGACAGAACGGCGTGGCGAGTACCGTACCCCTTACTTTGTCGGGCGTGCAGGAAGCCAAACCCCTGAATCTGAAGCTGGAATCGGGGCTTTCCGTGGCCAATACCGCCTTCAAGACCAAAGAAAACACCGAACTTCAAACGACGCTACCCGATCCCAAAACGCTGGAAATCGTACGCGTCGAAACGGGCTTTGAAAATAATCGCGGTTTTATCAAGGTAATCACCACGCAGGAACTCAATCCGGAAAATCTGTCGGCGGCGTATCAGCTCATCAGCAGTACCGCTCCCCCCGCTACCGTTGAATACGATACGCTGGGCAATCCGATTCCAGTAAAAACGAAGACGACTTCGCTGCAAACGCAACCTGAGTTACTGGAAAACGGGCTCCTCATTCGCGGGGACTTTAACGAAACGGACACCTATACGCTGACCCTCAACAGCCAGCTACGCGGCGTACTCGGGCCTTCGCTGAGCGAAGCATATACCAAGGATCTGTACTTTGGCAGAATGCCCGCCGGTCTGGAATTTGTGCATAAAAAAGCGGTGTACCTGACGTCCAAGGGCCATCGCAACGTGGCGGTCAACATTACGAATATTCCGAAAGTACAGGTACGGATTGCCAAGATTTACGAAAACAATATCCTCAGTTACCTCCGTAACAACCGCTATCGCGATTACCGCTACGACAGCGAGGGCAACGGATCGGAGCAGGGGTACGTGTACTCGGAAGACGGCGGTACGTACTCCGACCTCGTTGTAAACAAAACGATTGAAACGGAGGATTTACCCAAAACGGGCGGGGTTTCCTTACTCAACCTGAGTCTGCCCGACCCGACCAATTCCTTCCGGGGCATTTATCTGGTCTCGCTGAATTCCAACGACGAGTACTACCATAACGCTACCAAGCTGGTCAGCATCTCGGATATTGGCCTGATTGGTAAACAGTCCGGCGACGAATTTCTGGTCTTCGCCCACTCCATCCGGACGACCGAACCGCTGAAAAATGTACAGGTGAATCTGGTTTCCTCCAATAACCAGACGCTGCAAACCATTGCTACGGACTCCAAAGGACTGGCCGTATTCAAGGATTTAAAGGAATCGGACTTTACGACGGCCCTCATTACGGCCCGTAGCGACGATGATTTCAATTACCTGTTTCTGGAAGATACGCAGGTACAGACCAGTCGCTTTGAAGTAGAGGGCAAACGCGATAATGCGTCGGGGTTCGAGGCTTTTCTGTACGGCGACCGGACCATTTACAGACCCGGCGAAACGCTGCATTTCAACGTAGTGGTTCGGAAACAGACCTGGGAAACGCCGGGTGAAATTCCGCTGAAAGTACGCTTGCTGATGCCGAACGGAAAAGAGTATCGTACGCTGCGACTGACCACCAACACCGAAGGAGCCGTAGCTCAGGACATTCCGCTGGAAACGGCTACGCTGACGGGCACCTATCAGCTGGAAGTACTGAATGCCAACGATGTACTTCTGACTTCGCAGGCCATTTCGGTGGAAGAATTCATGCCCGATCGCATCAAGGTAGGCGTCCGTACGCCCAAAGAAAGCTACCGTTCCGGCGAAACGGCCCCGGTTACGGCCACGGCCACCAACCTGTTTGGCCCGCCCGCCGCCGACCGTAACTACGAAATGGAGTTGCAGGTGAAACGTCAGCTATTTCGGCCCAAGGGATACGAAGGTTTCGTTTTCGATATTCCCGATCAGACCAAATTCGACAATCAGGTACGGCAGGGCAAAACCGATGCTACCGGACTCGCCAGCGAGCGTTTCGTACTCCCCGCTACCTGGCAGGATATGGGATTGCTCGAAGCCCAGACTTTTGTGACCGTATTTGACGAAACCGGGCGACCCGTGAACCGACTCCAGCGTTTTACAATTCAGACCCAACCCGTTCTGTACGGAATCGGTCTACCGGATACGTACGTCGGTACGAACGCTCCCGTAACCATTCCGCTCGTGGCTTTGAATCCGGCCGGACAGCCCGTCGCGGCTACGGGTCAGATTGACATTGTGAAACACGAATACCAGACCGTTATTGAAAAGAATACGGATGGTTCGATGAAGTATTCTTCCAAACGGCAATCCAAAGTCGTGTTTACGCGGGAGGTAACTTTTGCCAAAGGCCGGGCTTCGGTCAGTTATGCTCCGGCAACTTCGGGTGAGTACGAAATTCGTCTGCACCGCACGGGTTCCCGCAACTGGACGAGCCAGGAATTTTACGCGTATGGTCGCGGACAAACCAGCAGTACCGCCTTTGAAGTGAACAACGAAGGGCAGGTCGAAATGACGTTCGACAAACCCCGCTACGAGGTCGGCGACAAAGCAAAAGTGCTTTTCAAAACGCCTTTCGCGGGAAAACTGCTGGTGACGGTGGAACGAAACCGGGTACTGGAACACCACCTGCTGGATACCGATGAGAAATCGGCCGAACTGCAATTCTCCATCGGGGAAGAACACCTGCCCAACGTGTACGTCTCGGCGACGCTGTTCCGACCCATGGACGATGCCGACCTGCCGCTGACGGTGGCTCACGGCTACGCTCCGGTGATGGTCGGTCAGCCCAACCGCCAGTTGCCCGTAACAATTACGGCGATTGAGCAGTCGCGTTCGAAAACCAAACAGACCATTCGGGTGAAAACCGAAGGCCGTGCCCAGGTAACGCTAGCCGTGGTGGACGAAGGCATCCTGCAACTTAAAAACTATAAATCCCCCGATCCCTACGGCTTTTTCTATCAGAAACGAGCCCTGGAAGTAGGCGGATTTGACCTTTACGCCTATCTGCACCCGGAGCTGAGTATTCGCTCGCGTAGCTCGGTGGGTGGCGATGGATTTAGTATGGAAAAACGCATCAATCCGCTGGCCAATGGTCGGGTGAAGCTCGTCGCTCTCTGGAGCGGAATATTGACTACCAACGGCAGCGGCGAGGCGGAATTTTCGGTGGACATTCCGCAGTTCTCGGGCGACTTACGCATCATGGCGGTGGCGTACAAAGACAAAGCTTTCGGCTCGGCTTCCAAAAACATGAAAGTGGCCGATCCGCTGGTGATCAGTACGGCCCTCCCCCGTTTCGCCAGTCCAAACGACGAGCTGACCGTACCCGTCAGCATTACCAATACCACGAAAAAAATGGCTCAGGTAACCGCTACCCTCCAAACGACAGGAGCCTTGCAGAATACCAGTCCCGCTCCACAATCCATCTCGATTGCTGCCGACCAGGAAGGACGAGCGGTATTTTCGGTGAAAGCCGCTCAGACCATCGGTACGGGTAAAGTGGTGGTACGCGTGAAAGGTCTGGGCGAAACGTTTAGTGAAGAGATTGATCTGACGGTACGGCCCAGCGTAGGACTAGTGAAAACGTCCGTTTCGGGCGTAGTAAATGGCGGACAAACGGCCGCCGTTCCGCTGAATGTTGGAGAGCTGGTGCCGGGTACCGTTAAAGCCTCGCTACGGGTAAGTCGTTCGCCGCTGGTGTCGCTGGCCGATCCTTTAAACCGCCTGTTGCAGTATCCTTATGGCTGTTTGGAGCAGACGGTATCCGTGGCTTTCCCTCAATTGTACCTCGCCGAGCTGGTTAAAACCTTGCAATCGGGACGAAAACCGTACCTAAAAACGGGAACTTCGGACCTTAACCCAACGACTAACATTACAGCAGCCTTACACAAAATTGAGACGTTGCAACTCTTCAACGGCGGTTTCTCGATGTGGCAGGCGGGCCAACGCGAAGATTGGTGGACGACGGCATACGCGGTTCATTTCATGCTCGAAGCCCAGAAAGCCGGGTACGAAATCAACCCCGCTACCTTGAGCAAGGCTCTTGATTTTCTCAACCAGCAGGTCAGCAAGCAGGCCACTGAAAAGACAGCCCAAACTAACGAAGACGGCAGCGTAACCACCCGAACGCGGGCGAAACGTGAAACCGTTTACAGCCTCTACGTACTCAGCCTGGCCGGGAAACCAAACCGGGCAGTGATGAACTATTACAAAGCGAACCCCGCCCTGCTGACTTCCGAGAGGCGATACCTGTTGGCGGCGGCTTTCGGTACGGTGGGTGATGAAGGCAGCAAAGCCTCCTTACTTCCCGCCAATTTCCGTCCCGAACAACAGGAGCGGGAAACGGGGGGCAGTTTCTCCAGCCCTATTCGGAATCAGGCTCTGGTTCTGAATACACTGCTGGAAACCGACCCGGCCAATGGACAGATTCCGGGTCTGGCCCGGCAACTTTCAGCAGCGGTGAAACAGGCTCCCTGGCTTTCTACGCAGGAAGAAAGTTTCGCTCTGCTGGCTCTCGGCAAGCTGGCTCGTAAGGCGGCTCAGTCGTCGGTAACGGCCCGCATTTTGAGTAATGGGAAAGTACTGGA
This sequence comes from Siphonobacter sp. BAB-5385, assembly GCF_002261125.1. NCBI lineage: Bacteria > Pseudomonadati > Bacteroidota > Cytophagia > Cytophagales > Cytophagaceae > Siphonobacter > Siphonobacter sp. BAB-5385. The sequence continues at coordinate 32,209 of NZ_NMPS01000049.1, forward strand.
AACGTTTAGTGGCAAAGATTTGCTGCTCAGCAAAGGTCTGGATCAGCCTGCCACAATTGCCGCCACGGGCAAAGGTTCGCTGTATTATTTCGCCGAAGCGGAAGGCTTAAGCCGTAGCGGTACCATTGCGGCAACCGATCAGGTACTGGAGGTACGCAAACAATACCTGGACCGAAATGGTAAACCTCTTTCGGGAGCCTTACAGCAGAATCAACTGATTGTGGTGAAAGTGACGGTACGCTCGCAAAATGGCCTGCCCGTCGATAATGTGGTTGTAACCGATATGTTACCCGCCGGACTGGAAATTGAGAACCCCCGCCTTACGCCCGAACGCGAACTGAGCTGGGTCAAAAACCAATCCATTCCCGACCATTTCGACCTGCGGGATGACCGGATTCATTATTTCACCAGCGTTTCGGCTCAACCTAAAACGTTTTATTACCTGCCCGGGCCGTCTCCAAAGGACGCTTTACGGCAGGCCCCGTCTCTGCCGATGCGATGTACAACGGGGAGTATCGGAGTTATTCGGGTGGTGGGACTGTAGTGGTAGAATAGGTTTTGGTAAGCGTTTTATTGGTAATGAGCCCCCGAAAATCCTGAATTTTCGGGGGCTTTGGTTTGTAGCGGTTGCTGCTGGTGACGCTACGCTACATACTAACAACGGGGGGGATTTTGGTAAGCGTTTTGGCTACAACCTCCGAAGATCCCAGGCCTTCGGAGGTTGTGATTCGTAGCGGAGGTTGTTGGTGACGCTGTGCTAAACACCAACAACGGCAAAGAAAATAAAGACTAGGTTTTATAAGAATTAATTGACTAGTTATTATATTTTCCAATTATAAGTGTAATGTTTTCTTTACGAATTACCCCATTATACACATAGCAAACTTGTCTTCTTAGTGAAGGAATAGCGGTGCTTCCATAGGCAGATGGAAATTTTACGATCCAATGGAAGTGGCCATTTTCATTCTCAATGGATTGTTTAATCCAAAATCCAGGAATAGAATTCCGTGGGATATTAGCTATTAATAAAGTCTGCTTAGAAAAGTCAATGGCTGGCAAGTCTCCATCCTGACAACCAAAATAATTTTTATAGGTCTGACTGTCATTTATAGTAAATGGCTCTTTTTCATCAAGTGAGCTTATTTTATTTTCAAAACATTGGGCTTGATACCCATTAAGTTTAATGTTTTGCGAAGCTGTAGTAACTGAATCAATTATAGTCATAGGATCAACTTCTTCAGGCGATTCTTCAACCACGGTTTGCTTTTTGCATTGTGAGAATGCTAATCCACAAATACTGAATATAATAATCAATTGTATTTGTTTCATGTTAGTTGAGTTTTGAATTTGAAGATCTATAATTACTAACCAGTTGTGCGGATTAAAAGGCCAAAGCAT
>NZ_NMPS01000050.1:0-94209 GCF_002261125.1 Siphonobacter sp. BAB-5385
GTGTATTGCTCTACCAGCTGAGCTACAGAATCATTATCTTTGCTTGACAGAAACTCTTTCCGTTTTTGCGAGTGCAAAAGTAGTGTTATCAGCAGCCGAACGCAAGTGTTACGACTTAAAAATTTACAATTATCTATCTTTTTTTCTTCGCCAGCCTGCAACTGTCTGCTGCTCAGAATGTCGCATCACGACTTATTCACGCCGATTCTCTGTTCGAAATTCATAGTTTTCGGAAAGCAACGCGGGCCTATGAACAAATTCTAAAGACTTCGCCCCGCATTTCTCCGGCGATTTATTTAAAACTGGCTTATCTCTACGAACAAAAAAAAGACTGGCTTCAGGTACAATACTACCTCAATCTGTACTACGAACAGATTCCGGACGAGCGAGTACTGCGAAAAATGAATGAAATTGCCCGCGATCAGGGCTGGAAAGGATACGAGCTGGATGATTTTAATCTGCTCATTCTACTCTTCAAGCAGTACTCAGGCTATCTCATTGGGCTATTCCTGGTCATCGGGGTGTACGTTTTTGCCGTTTTACTCAGTAAACGAGTCAAGCATCAGTACATTCCCTTCCGGCACAAAATGATCTTCTTTTTCTACTGGGCGGGCGTTGCTCTATTAGTTAATCTGCCGGGCCGGTACCGACAGGCCATCATTCGAAAAGAGGGTTCGATTCTTCGGAGTGATCCTTCGGCGGCGGCCCCTCCTACCGAGATTGTCAAAGAAGGCCACCGCCTGAAAGTGGTCGGAAAATCGGATATCTGGTACCAGGTGCTCTGGGAGAATCAGCTGGTATACGTCAAATCCTCCGACGTCTGGATTGTACGCTAACGTTTCCGCAGGGGTGAGTTCTCTTCCTTAGCCAGCTCGTTGTAGACCATGGTATCCATAAACTTTGGAAAAAGCTTATTCAGCCATACGGTGAGTTTACCCTGCGAAGTCAGAATCAACTCCCGTTTGCGTTGGACAATGGCCTTGTAAATACGAGCGGCTACCTCCTCCGCCGACATCATCGTCGCTTCATCACGCATGGTCTCCCCCAGGGTCCGCCCGTCTTTCCCCAACGAGGCGACGCGGATATTCGAAGCCGTAAAGCCTGGCGAGGCCGTCAGCACGTGTACGCCCGAATGCAGTAACTCGGTACGTAAGGCTTCCAGAAATCCATTCAGGGCAAACTTTGAAGCCGAGTACCCTACGCGTACCGGCAGGCCCCGATAGCCCGCGATGGAGGAAATACCCACGATGCTGCCCTTGCTCTGGAGCAGGTGTGGCAAAGCTGCTTTAGTTGCGTAGACACTGCCGAAGAAATTAATGTCCATGACTTTACGAATGACTTCAGGATCGAGGTCTTCGAACATGGCCCGCATCGAAATACCGGCATTGTTGATCAGTACATCGAGCTGACCAAACTGAACCATAACCGCTGCCATCACGGCTTCATGGTCTGCCTGTATACTAACGTCAGCAACCAGACTCAGGCAGGAAATACCTTCGCTTTTCAAGAGCTTTTCGACTTCGCCCAACTTCCCGGCATCCCGACCGGTAATCACTACTTTACTACCCTTTCGGCCAAATTCTACTGCCAACGCTTTACCAATTCCGGAAGAACCGCCCGTAATGAGTACCACTTTATCTTTCATTGCTTTCCTTTCGTTCAAAACGGCCCTACTACCGCCTTTCTACACTCTAGCGTAGCAAACTTACTACCCCCTTAAACTGACGTTTGGAATACTTGATGACGTAATAATACTGTCCGGTGGAGAAGTCTTCACCCGTCCAGCGGAAATTGACTTTTGTATCCCGAAAGACGCGTTTCCCCCAGCGGTTAAAGATCTCGACGTACTGGAATTGCTCAATACAGTTGTCCAGCGGTAGATCGTCCACTGAAAAATGATCGTTTTTCCCGTCGTCGTTAGGCGTAAATACGTTGGGTGGCAGAAATTCATAGTCCACCAGCTGATCACGCACCACCAGTTCCACTTTTACGGAATCGTACCGGTTGGGATTACAGGAGTTATCTTCGGTAATGAAGTCCACAATAAATGTTTTCTCGGGTAGACCTTCCATGAGTTCACAGGTTGGTGTCCATTCGAACGGACCACTCACCGTACCTGTACCCGACTGATCATTCCATTGCATACCCGCTCCGCCCAGCGTGAAGCCCCGTCCCTGCCCCCGCAGTACCAAAGGATCTCGTTCGGGATCCTGAGCATTGACCTGGAAACGAATGGGTTGCCCGGTGGTTCCCTGCAGGGTCACGGTAGCCGTATTGCCGGGTAAGGTCGTTGCTACCGACGGGGGCTGACTAGGCCTTCCCGTGGTCGTTAACTCAACGCTGACCGAATCCGTCAGGTTACGGCCGCAGCGAAGATCGATGACGTAGAAATCAACGATGTACGGCTCCCGGCGTACGGCCGCACAGGGCAACGTCCAGCTAAAGGGCGAACGAGCTTTGCCCAACCCCCGGGAGGGTGTAAAGTTCATCCCTGCATTAGCCAGTGAAAAACCACGCCCTCGGGCTTCCAGCCGGATACTGTCCGGATCCAGGTCCAGGCCGTCGATGTCAAAATCAAGCCTGGTTCCTACGACGACCGTAGCCCGGTTATTGGCTAAGGTTGTCGATACCTTCGGTTTTTGATTGGCTCTGGGCCGGACGAATACGCTGATCGTTAACGTATCGTGTTGCGGAAGGGGGCAACTTTCATCACTGGCGATCACTTGAAACCGTAAGGGACGGCTATCGACACTCTCGGCACATTGCCCCAGACAGATTTGAGCCCGAGCCGTATCACTACCCGTCGTCAGCGTCACCTGGGTGGGGGTAATGGTATACTGTAGCGGGTTCGGATGCAAGGCTTGTACCTTTAAATTCAGGCGGGAATTGGGGTCTTTGTCCGTAAAAAACAGATCAATGCACCGCTGCTCGCCCACCGTCATCTCCATGGTTTGGCCCGGTTTATAGAATTCTCTTTTCCCCTGCTCCCGAGCCATTACTACGGGAGGAGCACTCATGGGGCAGTCGATCACTTTCAATTGGAAGTCCCGGCGAACCAGACCAATGCGTTTACCCGCCCGAAACTCCTCCACCATCACCGAAAACACGTGCAGTCCCAGTTGCGTAGCCGTTACTGAAAGTTGTCCTGTACCGGGGTGGATGGCTAACGGGGGATTGCCCACAATGGCCGTCGTCGCCGAAAAGCCCGCCCCCCACGTAATCGCCGGATACGAAGAACTGGGTTGAGCGATTGGCCTGGGATTTACGGTGTTGCTATATCCATTCAGCGGGGTAACAAGGGAGTATCGCAAACTGTCCCCATCGGGATCAATGGCACTAAAATCAAAGGTAAAGGGACGATTCAGACAGATAAAATCCCCTTTTACGGTCGTAAATTGGGGAGAAGAGTTGACGTAGGGCCGACTATTCTGATAGAGCGGTGGCATTTCGAGGTAAAATACGGTAGCCGCATCCTGAGGTCGTACGATGTTGGTAATGATGTTGTTCCGACAGCAGCGTTCCCAGACGATGTAATAGCCCTGCGGATCATCAAATTCCTGTTGCCGGAAAATGACGTCGGAACTGTAGCGAATGAGTCGCGTACGCAGGGAAGCTCCTGCCGACGTACAGAGCGGATTGCTGTAGGGAATCAGGGCACTGGCCACCCGGGGCATTTCCAGATCACCCATTCGGGCATTATCGCGTTTGCGAAAAACCGAAATCACTACGGTCAAATCATTGGCTCCGGGTTGGCCGTTAATGTCATCGAAGTACAGATTCAGCGAGATGCGGTGTGTAGCTCCATTGATACTGCTTCTCAGTGATTCAAACTGCAACTCTCCACCCACAATGTGCGTAGCCCGGGCCAGCAGTACACTCCACAGTAATAAAAAAGTCAGGTAAATTTTTTCATAGTACAACAGGATCAATTACGGAATTTACGGTTTAGGGCTGAATCAGCAAAGAATCCGACGATGCGGGGACTGAAATAGCGGAGAGGCTCCGGAAAATGTCTAATTTTGCGGGATCAATGAGAAAGAAACAACAAAAAGCCCCGGTGATTCTGGAAAATCTCCGGGTTGAAGATTTTGCCGCCGAAGGAAAATGCCTGGCCCGTAACGATGGGCAGGTGATTTTCATTGAGGGAGAGGTAGCCCCCGGTGATCTGGTCGATGTTCGCATATATAAAACCAAGTCCAGCTTTCGCGAAGGCCGGGCCGTTGCGGTACGAGAGTATTCCAACCTCCGCCAAACACCCCGTTGTCAGCATTTTGGCACCTGTGGTGGCTGCAAATGGCAGCACGTACAATACGAAACCCAACTGGATTTCAAGACCCGTCAGGTACGCGATTCGTTGGAACGCCTGGCTAAAATCCCGCATCCGGGCATCCGTCCCATTATTGGTTCAGCCCACGAATATGGGTATCGGAATAAACTGGAATTTACCTTCTCGACGAACCGCTGGTATACAGATGCCGAAATCGCCTCGGGTGAGACGCTGGAGCGACGGGCGGCGGGTTTCCACATCCCTAAACGTTTCGACCGGATTCTGGATATCATGCAGTGTCATTTGCAGCCGGAACCCTCCAATGCGATTCGTCTGGCCATCAAGCATTACGCGGAAGAACGCGACTGGGCTTTCTATGACCTCATCAAGCACGAAGGATTCGTGCGTAACGTGGTCATCCGGACGGCCAGTACGGGACAGGTAATGGTGATTGTACAGTTTGGGCAGCCCGACTGGGAAAAAATTGATGAGCTGATGCGTTTCCTTCAGGAGCGTTTTCCAACAATCTCGTCCTTGCACGTTGTCGTCAACCAAAAGGTCAATGATACCTTTCAGGATCAGGATATCATTCACATCGCCGGTACGCCGTACATTGAAGAATCCATGGAAGGGCTGATCTTCCGCGTTGGCCCCAAGTCTTTTTATCAGACGAATTCAGAGCAGGCGTACGTGCTTTACAAAATAGCCCGCGATTTCGCTCAATTGAAAGGCGACGAGCTGGTTTACGATCTATACACGGGTACCGGAACAATTGCCAACTTTGTGGCTCACCAGGCCCGCAAAGTAGTAGGCATTGAGTACGTACCTTCAGCGGTTGAGGACGCCAAAATTAATTCCGAGATCAACGGTGTGGCCAATACTTCCTTCTACGCCGGAGACATGAAGAAGCTATTGAAACCCGATTTCTTCGCGGAGCACGGCAAACCCGACGTGATCATCACCGATCCCCCACGGGCGGGCATGGATGCGGATGTGGTCGAAGCCATTCTGGAAGCCGCCCCCCAACGCATTGTTTACGTGAGCTGCAATCCGGCTACGCAAGCCCGCGATGTAGCTCTGATGGCGGAGCATTACGAAGTCAAAGCGGTACAACCCGTAGACATGTTCCCGCACACGCATCACGTAGAGAACGTGATGTGGCTGGAAAAGAAAAGCGTATAAATGAAAAAAGGCCTAAAGTTTAGGCCTTTTTTCATTTATAGAACACCGGAATAGTTTCTTTTTATTGATTCATTTCTGCACAACGGCCTCAGGAATTAAAACGCTTATCAGGATTAATTTAATAAATTAGCCCCATAATCGTCACCTAAAAAAGAGCACCGTAACGTGCGGTAATCATGAAACGTATATTGCGTATCCTTTCCCAGTTGAATCTTAATACGATTCGATTCAATTTCAGGTATTTGCCCTTTAATCAAGCCATTCGTTTTCCCGTTTTCGTCGCCAAACAAGTGTATCTCAGCAATCTTCAGGGTGAGATAAAAATTGAAGGCCATTTATGGCCCGGAAAGGTGAAAATTGGATACGGTGAAATTGGCATATTCGATAAGCATAAATCCCGTTCTATCTGGCAGGTAGCCGGTAAAGTAATCTTCAAAGGAGCCTGTAACCTAGGCCATGGCTCTAAAATTTCCGTAGGTGATCACGGGGAAGTTATTTTCGGAGAAGATTTCTCCATTACCGCCGAAAGCTCCCTGGTTTGTTATAAAAAAATTGCGTTTGGGTCAGGCTGTGTACTTTCCTGGAACATCCTTATGATGGATACGGACCTACATTCCATCCGCAATGCCCAGGGAGAACTAATCAATGCCCCCAAAGAAATTATAGTAGGCGATCACGTCTGGATTGGTTGCCGGTGCACCATTTTAAAAGGAGCTACGATTGGCTCAAACAGTGTCGTAGCCGCTGGTACAACCATCAACAAAACACTGCTCAACGAAAACGTCATTCTGGGAGGAAATCCCGCTCGGGTACTCAAAGAAGAGGTCTACTGGCAGGTATAGATGTCCTGATCATACATTTACTTTTCCGTATTTGCGGGAAGCAATCTGCACTAGTTCCCGAATATCGTGGTCTTTGATAAAGAACCACTGGAGCAGCATGTACACCACTACACTACCACTGACCGTAACGATCAATACGGTTAGTGTATCTTCGGTGTACAGATAGGTAAGATTACGAATTCCGAAGAACAGAAACCCAACCAGCATATTTTGCAGTAACAGTTTCCAGGGAAACGTTAGTTTAATCAATCGCTGTGAAAAGATGAACAACAAAAGCGTTACGATACTTTCCGTCAGTACCGTACTAATGGCACTCCCAATGTGCTGGTAGATAGGAATCAGAATTAAATTAAAGATTACACAGACCGCTACGCCAGCCAGCGAAGCAAACATGATGTATTTCTCCTTATTGAGCGGAATTAGAATTTGATAATAGATCTGGGCCAGGCTGATAATGATGACTACACTCGCCAGAATCTTCAGCGATAACGCTGCTTCCGCAAAGTCTTTTCCTGAAATTAACATCACCAGTTCTTTCGACAGGCAGATGATTCCCAGGGCTAATGGGACGCTGATTAAGAGCGAAAAACGAAGGGCTTTATTTAATAACAGGGTCGCCTCTTCCCGTTTATCGTCATGCAGCAGGCTGGATAAACGCGGCAACAGCACCCCCACTAAAGAACCAATAATGATTAAAAATAACTTGCTGATTTTTAGGGAAGCCGCGTAAAAAGCAACTTGTATACGCGTCGAAAAGAATCCTAATAATACGGTATCCATCAGCACGTACAGGCTGGTAATGATCGTAATGGATAAGAGAATCAGTAATTGCTTGATATGAGGAACCAGCAGAAGATTTTTCCATCGGAAGTTTACGTACCGTCTGGCGAAGTACATATTGATAATTGCCGTAAATACCAGACTGAATAAGTTAATTCCGTAGTAAATGGATTTGTCTTCCGGACTTTTGACAAACAGAAATAATAAGGCAATACAAAAGACCCGTATAGCTAAAGACCGGAAAACGATCAGTTTAAAATTCTCATTACCAGTAAATAGCCACTCGATGGTAAATACGTTACTGATGACAAAGCCAATTCCAATTTTACACAGCGTCAGATCCATGTGCAGCTTGGCAATGTTGATGGCTAGCAGCCAGTAACACAGAGCCATTAGCATCGAAACCAGAAAATGGATTGTGAGCAGTTCCGAAAAGAGCTTACTCATTTTTTCCTTATCCTGCCTGACTTTGGCAATTTCTCGCACGCCATAGATAGGAATACCTAAAGCACTGAATAGCATGAAGTATTGCGTCAGGTTTTCGACAAAACTAATCGACCCCATACCTTCCGGAAGTAACACGCGAGAAGCGTACGGAAAGGTGATTAAGGGCAATAACAACTGGCTCGCGGAGAGCAAAAAATTATAAATAAAGTTTTTTCCGATCGTACGATCCATAAGGTGGGGCTACCAAATATTGAGCTGCGAAAGCAAATCCTGGCACTAAATGTAATTAAAAAATTACAGAAGTTTACTAAACCCCCTAACCCATTTTGCTGTATTTTTATTTATCGATTAAGTATTAACAACTAATACCTAATCATTACTCATAAAAAAAGTGCCCGTCGGTAGTTTTACTACTAACTGGCACTTTTTTATAAAAACTAATACTTAAAAGGGAACGTCACCCATATTCGTACTGAAACTACCAAACTCACCCGGGGGGGGGTCTGCGTCTGCTGATTGACCTTACTACCAAAAGTTTTCGCTGGTGCCTGACTTTCAAAGGAACCAATCGAATCGCTGGTTTCTACGGTGTTGAAACGCGGAGCTTCAATCATCGAGAAGTCACCTCCACCCAGATCCGCAAACTTGGTAAACTTGTTAATAAATCGGAGTTGTACCGTTTCCGTCGAACCCGAACGGTTTTTACCAATGATTACTTCCCCTACGCCAGTGGTTGCCTGACCGTTCTCATCCTGCGTGATCCCGTAGTATTCGGGTCGGTAGAGGAACATAACCATATCGGCATCCTGCTCAATGGAACCCGATTCCCGTAAATCCGAAAGCTGGGGTTTCTTTTCTCCGCCCCGCGTTTCTACAGCCCGGCTCAACTGCGACAGGGCAATTACGGGTACGTTCAGTTCTTTGGCCAGGTTCTTCAGAGCCCGCGAAATCGAGGCAATTTCCTGTTCACGGTTTCCGCCACCTTTGCTACTATCCCCCTGCATCAATTGCAGGTAATCGATGACCACTAGCTGAATGTCGTGTTGTTGTTTCAGACGGCGGCACTTGGCCCGCAATTCCAGAATGGACAGAGCGGGCGTATCGTCAATAAAAATCGGAGCCGAGTTAAGTTTACCAATTCGGGCGTGCAACTGAGCCCACTCGTGGTTGGCCAGACTGCCTTTCTTGATTTTTTCACTTTCGATCTCTGCCTCCGCTGAAATCAGACGATTCACCAGCTGTACGGAAGACATCTCCAGCGAGAAAATAGCCACGGCCTGATTCCAGTCAACCGCAGCATTCCGGCAGGCAGACAGAATAAAGGCCGTTTTACCCATGGCCGGACGAGCCGCGATAATAATTAATTCGGATTTCTGCCAACCGCCCGTTACGCGGTCCAGAGCCGTAAAGCCGGACGCTACGCCCGTTAGTCCATCCTGCAGGTGTTTCTTGGCTTCGAGTTCTTCCAGAGCCTGCTTTACGACCGCATTCATGTCCGAGAAATTCTTCCGAATGTTCGATTCAGAGATACGGAACAAGTCCTGCTCGGCTTTATCAAGCAGATTAAATACGTCGGTGGTATCCTCGTAAGCCAGCTTGAGTACTTCATTGGACGAAGTAATCAAATCCCGCTTGATGGAATTCTCGGCAATTTTGCGAGCGTAGGCTTCCACGTTCGCCGCCGAACTGATCCGACTGGTGAGCTCCGCCAGATAGGCCGATCCTCCCGAAAATTCGAGCGTACCGTCATTTCGCAGGCGTTGCGTTACCGTTAGCAAGTCAACGGGTTCGGAATTATTAAAGAGCGTGAGTACCGCCGAAAAAATCTTCTGGTGGGCTTCGCGATAAAAACTTTCCGGCTTCAGGATGTCCACGACGTTGGTCAGAGCATCCCTTTCCAGCATAACCGCCCCTAATACGGCTTCTTCCAAATCAACGGATTGCGGGGGTATCTTTCCTAAGCCCGTATCCAGCCAACGATTACCGTTGGCAAGCCCTCCTACTGAAGTCGTTGGTTTTCTTGCAGTTATGTTTTTTCGTTTATCGTCCATACTTACAATGTTACGCAAAAAGAGGGTCTAATTTACAGGATCGTCCTGCATTTTTTTATCCAAAATCTATAACTTCCTGATACTGAAAATTGAACGAAAGGTTGGGTTTACGGGTTTAAAAAAAATAACAAACGAGCCCGCAAATCGTTAGAAAAAAAGATTACTTTGGGCAAAGAAACGATTCACAAAACCTCTTTATAGTTTGATCGAAAAAACCATCACACTCGACGAAGTTTCCTTAGTTGATTTTTTAGGCGTCGAGAATACGAATATCCGGGAGCTCTCGGCAGCTTTCCCGATGAGTAAAATTATTTCGCGGGGTAATGAAATTACCATTCGCGGTACTTCGTCAGAAATTAATCGTATTACGGAAATTCTGGAGTCACTCCAGCAGCATTACCTACGCTACGGTAAGATTACCTCCGACAACGTAAAATCCTACCTCAATCAGACCGAGGATGAGCCAGTAGCTACTGCTCCTCCTACGGACGATGACGTATTTCTCTACGGAAACAAAGGCGTCGTCATTCGGATGAAAACGGCCAACCAGCTGGCGATGGTCGAAGCAGCCGCTAAACACGACATTGTGTTTGCGGTAGGTCCGGCGGGTACGGGTAAAACGTATACGGCCGTCGCCATTGCCGTAAAAGCTCTCAAGAACAAGGAAGTACGTAAAATCATTATCACTCGCCCCGCCGTAGAAGCCGGTGAAAATCTGGGCTTTCTGCCGGGTGACCTGAAAGAGAAAATTGATCCGTACCTGCGACCGATCTACGATGCTCTGGATGATATGATTCCGGCTGAAAAGCTGAAACTGTACATCGAGAACCGGACCATTGAAATTGCTCCACTGGCCTACATGCGGGGTCGTACTCTCAACAACGCTTTTATTCTGTTGGATGAGGCCCAGAATACGACGACGATGCAGTTGAAGATGTTCCTGACGCGGATGGGTCCCACGTCAAAGACCATTATTACGGGTGACCGGACTCAGGTGGATCTTCCGACTAAAATGAAATCAGGACTTAGTGAAGCCCTGGGCATTTTGGATGGCGTACCTGGTATTGGTTTTATTCAACTCGATGGCCGGGATGTGGTTCGTCACAAGCTGGTTCGTCTGATCATTGAAGCCTACGAAAAGTCGGAAGCTACGCATGAGTCCAGAAAATAAACAATCGTACTATTTCTGTAAAAAGCCGCTCTTATGCGGCTTTTTGCTTTGCCTGCTCAGTGTCTCCGCCACCTGGGCCCAACGCGTACGGGACTGTGCCTTTTCCCCCGTTTACCAGCAACACGTACAGAAAATCAAGGCCGCGGCTGTACGGCGACAGGCTTTTGAGGATTCCATTCAGGCCTTTGTTGAGCAACGAAAAAACCGGGGTGGCCGTACGGCGGACCGAATCATCCGGATTCCGGTGGTCGTTCACATCATTCATAATACGGCGGATTCAAACCGAATCGGTGGAACGGGCAATGCCAATATTTCAGTAGCCCAGATTGAATCACAGATTCGGGTGCTTAATGAAGATTACCGTCGGCAGGAAGGTACGCGGGGCTATAATACCAATCCCGTGGGAGCGGATATGGAAATTGAGTTTTACCTGGCCAACCGCGATCCAAATGGAAATCCTACCAACGGAATCGTTCGTCGCTACCGGAATCAGGCCGTTTATAACATTCAGTCCGACCTTGAAACCGTCAGTGCCCTTAGCTACTGGCCTTCCAATCGCTATTTGAACATTTGGGTCTTGCCGGATATTCGTAACTATCTTGGTTACGGGCAGTTTCCGGCTTCTACGTCCGTGGAAGGCTTAAACGCTTACTATGAAGATTTCCCGCAAACCGACGGCGTATTCATTGCTCACCAGTATTTTGGGGATACGGGGAATCTGGCCGATGAGACCTACAGTTATGGCCGTACGCTTACGCACGAAGTCGGTCACTGGCTGGGTTTGATTCATACCTGGGGAGATGAGTACTGCGGGACGGATTACTGCGATGACACGCCGCCCACCGAGTCGGCGAACAACACGCGGTTTTGTAATGATCGGTATTCAACCTGCGTAAGCGGTCAGAGCACCCGAAACATGATCGAGAACTTTCTTGATTACTCCCCCGACGCCTGCATGAATACCTTTACGCAGGATCAGAAAAGTCGGGTACGGGCGGTACTGGAACTGAGTCCGCGTCGTCGGCAACTGGTAGCTACTACGAATTTGCTGGAAGAAACCGAAAAGCTGGTACTGAAGGTATACAACCATCCCATCCGAAGCCAGACCATCACCTTTGAAGCGACCTTCAAGGGCATTCAACTCATTGAGTATTCGCTCTTGGATCTACAGGGCCATGTAGTATACTCCGCCCGTCAAAGCAGCCAGCCCAGCAGTTTGTTTTCGATTTCGGGGGTGCATTTAGCTCCTGCTGTGTACGTTTTGCGTTTTACCGCTGGGGCTGAGACCCTTAGTACGCGTCTTGTGGTGCAGTAACCGTTACCTCAAATACTCGCCTTTCCTTTGTACCGTGTGGGTACGAATTCCATCTTTGGGCCTACCTCTTTGTTGACCCATGTTCTGGAATTCGTACCCGCTTATTCGGTATACGCTGGCCTTTACGGCTGGAATCATTCTTTATACGCAGACTTCACTGCCTTTCATAGCTCTAGTCCTTACCGGCTTCGTCACCCTAAGCCTTTACCTCTATTTCCATTTTCTGGGAAAACAGCTATCCTGGCTGAGTGGACCGGCTGGTTTAGTAACGGTCGGGATAGTAGGTTGGCTCTTTACGGCACAGGCGGACGATAGTACGCGTCCTGACTATCTTGTTCATCTTCCGGGACCCGTTGAAGGTTACCGGGCGGTGCTGAGTTCGGCGGTGGAAACGAAAAGCAATACGTTTCGGGTCACGGCTCAGGTAGAACAGGTACGCATTCATTCCCGCTGGATGCCCGCTCGTGGCAACGTATTACTCTTTATAGACCGCAACGTTCCACATAAGCCCGCTTACGGCGATGAGCTTCTGGTACGGAAAGCCCCCGAACGCGTGGAGCCGCCGCACAATCCAAATGAATTTAACTACCAACAGTATTTGAAATACCAGGGTATCGCCTACCAGCAGTACCTCCACGTCGGCGAGTTTGTACGATTGAGCAAACGTCCACCTTCCCGTTTGGTACAACTGGCCCTTCAGGTTAATGAATCCGCGACGGCCCTACTAGCCCAACACCTGACCTCCCGAAACGAACTAGCCGTTGCTTCGGCCATGCTTCTGGGGGTACGCGACGAACTCGACAGTGATTTGCTGCGAGCGTATTCGGCTGCGGGGGCGGTGCATACGCTTTCCGTATCGGGTATGCATGTCGGCATTTTGTTTCTAGTACTGAGCTGGTTTCTGCAACCCTTACGCAAAGGTTCGTCGTACAAGAAGTGGGTGTTCGTTGGGATTGTTTTTACCTTTTTATGGGGCTACGCCTTACTCACGGGGCTGTCTGCTCCGGTACTGCGTTCGGCAATCATGCTCAGCGTATTTGTCATTGGCGATACCTTTCGGCTTTCACGGAATTCATTCAATACGCTGACTTTCTCGGCCTTGGTGATTCTGGTGTTTAATCCCTACGCTTTATTTCAGATGGGCTTTCAACTGTCTTATCTATCAGTAGCGGGGATTCTGTACCTGTATCCCAGGCTTCACTGGCTCTGGCAACCAGCCAATCCGCTCTGGGCGGAACTGTGGAGTTTGTCTTGCGGAGCGGTGGCTGCTCAGGTGGTTACCTACCCGCTGGCGGTGTATTACTTCCACCAATTCCCAACGTATTTTTTACTCGTCAATCCACTCGTCTTAGGGCTTTCGAGTTTGGGATTGATTGTGGGAATGTTATACCTGTTGTTGTACAGCGTGCCTTTGCTGAACGACTTTCTGTTATACTGCGTCAAACTCTCCTTTGGGTTACTTAATCAGCTCGTCTTTTATACGGAAAACTGGCCCGGTGCCCGATGGAATCGCCTGATGCTTTCGGACGTTCAGTTACTGCTGCTCTACGGCATTCTTGTTCTGTTCGTAGTACTGTTTGCAACCCGAAGAAAAATCTATCTATGGCCTTGTATGGCCCTGGCGTTCGGCTTTGCTATGACTAAACTGTACGCGTACCAGCAGCAGCGGAAACAGTACTGGCTGGTGGTCCATCACCTGAAGAAACATACGGCGGTCAGCTTTATTCACGGACGTGCGTTACACTTGCTGGCCGATTCCCTGCTGTATACGGACCGCCGTATGCAGGAGCTTCATTTGGAGCAATTCTGGACGGCTCGGGGTATTCACCAAACGCACCATACCCTCGTTCGAACTCTCACCCCTTTTGGACAAGCCCTCTGCTGGCAGGGTAAACGCGTACTCTGGATTCGGAATCCCCTTCCCCGCCGTACAATTTTACGTAGTCAGCAACCGATTGACCTTGTACTCATCACCAACAATGCCCTCCGCTACCCGCCGGACTGGCTGAATGAATTCCCTGTCCGGCAAATTGTACTGGATGTTACCAACAGTCGAAACGTGGCCGAACGCTGGCGAACGTTCTGTGCTGATCGAAATATTGCTTGTTATGACGTTCGTACGCGGGGAGCTTTCGTAGCCTCCTGGTAAAAATAACCCAATGATCTTACCGGGCTGGAGCAAGCTGAATTAATTTGCGGTACAAACCGAACGAAAGCAAATGAAAAAAATTGGTGTTATTCTGCACGGCAACGGTGTTTTTGATGGTTCCGAAATTCACGAAGCGACGCTTTCGCTCCTGGCAATTCGGGAAGCCGGAGCGGTATACGAGTGCTATGCCCCCGATGTCGATCAATACCACGTGATCAATCATACGACGGGAGAAGAAATGCCCGAAAAACGGAATGTGCTGGTGGAATCCGCTCGCATTGCCCGGGGTGAAATCAAAAATCTCATGGAACTGAACCTCGACGCAGTTGATGGTCTACTAATTCCGGGCGGCTTTGGAGCGGCTAAGAATCTGTCAACCTGGGCCTTCGACGGACCCGCTGGTCAGGTACTACCCCAAATCAAAGACGTTATCTTGGCGGCGGTTCGCAAACAGGTTCCCATTGCTTCGCTTTGCGTGAGTCCAGTAGTAGTTGCAAAAGCCTTAGAAGGCAGCGAATATCACGCTCAGCTTACGCTCGGTACAACTGAACAAGCATCGCCCTACGATATTGCTGGCTTTTCGGCAGGTATCGAAAGCGTGGGAGCTGTAGCCCAATCGGCTAGTATTGAAGAAGTCTGGGTAGACCCTGCCTTAAAAATTGTAACGGCTCCCTGTTACATGATGGAAACCGACATTTTAGGCATTCGGGCCAATACGAAGCAGGCCGTTGAGCGATTACTCGAGCTCATCGGGTAGTCTCTATAATCAAAAGTAACAAAGGGTGGTCAGCTACGGCTAACCACCCTTTGTATGATGTGTCTTCTAGAAAGGAAGATCGTCCGTATCGTTGTCAGCCGGAGGCAAGGTGGGCGAAGACGGCATGTGTGTCGGCTCACTTCCGCCGATAAAGGCGTTGGTATCGACCGCATCCACTCGCCAGGCCCGGGCTTCCGTGTACCAGCGACCGTTATATTCCCGCGATTCAAGGTTAAAGGAAACCTTGATTTTATCGCCAGGAGTGTATTGTTTGAATTCAGCTACTTTATCTCCCCAGAGAGAAAAGTTCACTTTCTTCGGATACTGTTCATCCGTTTCGATTACAAAATCCTGTTTTACCCAGGAATTACCGCTCTTGCTGGTACCCGTCACTTCCGGCAGCACTTGTTGCAGCACACCTTCAATTTCTAATGCCATTTATTTTTTCGATAAGAGGATTTGATTATCAGCACGTAGGCACTAAACCGGCCCTATGCCGATGCAAAAATAACATTCCATACTTGCTTTTGCTTTCAAAAAAATATACTTTTGCACCACATTCATCAAGGGGCGTTGTGGTGGAATTGGTAGACACGCTACTTTGAGGGGGTAGTGCCGGTTCCGGCATGGGAGTTCGAGTCTCCCCAACGTCACAGTCAAAAACCCGTTTCGGAGCAATCTGAACGGGTTTTTTCTTGTTTCAATGGGGCTGTGATACTTTACTTAGCTTTTTGCGACAATCTCCTACCCACCTAGTTACCATCATAGCCGATACTCCTAAGGGAAATTAGCGAAACGATGGATCCTCGTTACTTCTTCTGGTTTGTGGGGCACCCGTGCTTTTTCTCAATGATCACATATAAAAAAGCTACAAATACCTACTCCACTCTCGAAAAACCAGAAAACTGATTGAAAGCATTGATTGGTACACGTAGTACATTTACGCTCCTTTCCTGAGAAGAAATCAGAATCTTTCTACTTCACAGCTTAGAACTTTATCGGTTATAGCAAACTTTAAACATATATATTCTTACCGTATATTATCTATTGTTACTTTATCATTAACTTACTAGCCCTTATGGAGGTGCCTTTTCTTTTGTAGGCATAGATCCGTAGCACTACCCTATTTCTGCTCAAGGTTATTCAATCCAGGTTAATCATAGAGTATCTAGCATGAAACGTCAGTTTTCGCTTCCGCTTAACAAAAGTCGTTTTTCCGACTTGGAGCGGCTTTCCTTTGCCCTACAGGCCGCTCAGGTAGGAACCTGGGATTTAGATCTGGAACGCAGGCAAGTCTGGTGGGATGAGCGATGCCGGGAACTACATGGGTTTGTTAAAGAAGTGGAAGTTGCTTACGAGACTTCCCTTGAGTACGTCCATCCCGCCGATCAGAGCCGGGTAGATCAGGCCGTTACCTGGGCACTGAATCCGAAATCCCTGGGAGATTACGACATAGAGTTTAGAACCATTGGCGGCGAAGACTATAAGTTACGCTGGGTGCACTCCAAAGGGCAGGCCTTCTTTGATGAGCATGGAAAAGCTTACCGTTTTTCGGGCATTATGCAGGACATTACCTCGCTGGTACTGGCCCGCCAGCAGTTAGAGGCGAGTGAACGCCACTGGCGTAGTATGATTGAAAGTTCGCCCGCTCCTACAGCCGTCCTCATCGGCCGTGAAATGAATGTCCAGGCGGCGAACAAAGCCATGCTTGACATCATTGGAAGAGACGAAAGCATCCTGGGCAAAGACCTCCTGGAAGCCATTCCTGAATTTGAAAGTCAACCGATGATTGGCCTGGCCCTAAGCGTTCTTGAACAGGGCCACATTTACCATGATCCGGAAGGAAGAATAGCGATCCTGAAAGAAGGCTGTTTACAAGAATACTGGTTCAGTTACACGTATACACCATTGGTTAACGAGAAAAAAAAATATACGGCGTGATGGTTACGGCTATAGATGTCACCATTCTGGTACAGGCTCGCCGCACCTCGCAAGGAAAGTAGTTCGTTCACCAAGTATTTAGAGGCTACTCCAGATTCGGAGCCTAGGAAAGTTGTGGTCCCATCACTGAAAAAGGTACCTTGAAAGGATCATCTTTTCACCGAGCGATGCGAAAGGCTTTCCTCCAGCATCGCTCGATTGTATATTCCATCCATTCGGCTAAAGCCATCGGGTTTCATCTTCAGCATTCCCGTCCTTCTGCCACGCTCTACGGTTCTATTTTTAAGAAATGTGTTTTTCTGACGCTATTTCCTCGGGTACTAGTTGTATAGATGAATACCCCTGGGTATGTTTACGTAAGGCATTGAAAAGTAGTAGTGATTGAACCTTAAACCTTTGTATTTATGGTCTACACAGCCACTAGTTTCCAATCAAACCGCCAACTTCAAAAAACCATCTTTGCCCAGCTTTCCGATCCGCCACTGAGTACCCCCAGCCGTTATGGGATTCGATCAAAACCCTACCAGTGGGGTGATGATATCGTCTATTACGAGCTACTTCAGGAGCAGGGACTTTATTATTTACGTGTCCCTGAACCCATGGAGGGAAAACAGGCCGTCTTCACTCGCTATTACCTTTTAAATCATGGAGGTCAATACGTACAACCTGTGCTTGTTTTCTCCCCATATCGGCCATGCCGTTCTGAAGGGTGACGACACGCCCGTCTTTTCAGAGGTTGAGTGCTACTAGGCTGCCCAATGGTCAGCCCCCGATTTCGAGAAGGTTGGTTGCTTGTTAGTTAATCAATGCCTGAGTAATCAACCTTTTCCATTCCTATCGCTTTTCTGTTACCCCATCTGATTAGCTGTACCTTCCTGCTTGGGTAGGGTGGAGAGTCCCCTGCATTCAGAAATGGGTCCATTGCTGTAAAACCCGCATGGTCGTCGCCGTAAGAAATTAACCCTGCATACATGCCTACGTTTTAACAAATTCCTATGCGAAAAGTCATTGATCTACAGGTATGCAATCGCCAATTTAGAGCTATCGAAAGAGGCGTTTGGACGGGTGGTTCCTTCGGTCGTTTTCATGGTTTGACTGTAAATCTCAGCCAGCATCTGGCTGAGATTTATTTGGTTCAGGGCTTATGTGCGTTGTACGTTCAACTTTGTCGTTTTCCGATGCGAAAAGTCATTTTTTGTGGAAATTCATTGGGACATCTTTGTGAGCGAATAATGATGATCGCGGGTCAGTATAGACGCTGCGTTTTATTTTGGCGAAGGATAAATCTCAGCTGGCATCTGGCTGGGATTTATTATGCCCAAATCCGGAATGCTTAGACCATCGTAGCCGTTTATCACCTTCAGGCTGGCGTGAAAACAGTTCATGACTCCCCCGCAATCTGCTCCGTTCTTTCTTTTAGCATCAGTGGCTCACCTCTATCCGTACTTAATAACTTGTGAGTCAGCCCTGAAACTACGTGCAGAGAACTAGTCTACCCGGAACCATCCCAGACCTATTGCCGTTTGTTAATCTTAGTTTTATAGAAAAACCCGGACTTAATTACAGGAATTTTGTATTTTTTCTATGGAATGGTATAGCCTTTTCTCGTAAATTGACACGGAAAGGAATAATCTGAAAAAGGTCTGTTCGGCATCACGCATAGACTTCCTGCTTATTCCTAACCTTAGCTTGCAAAGTTCTTACTTGTTTAGCCTTTGCTTTGATTAAAATTATCACGGGCTGATCCGGATTTATCATTACGTTTAATTAACGGAATAGTAGGCTTCCTAAATTAGATGTTTAATGCGAAGAGTAGTCCTTTAAGGACCATACTCAACCCATTAACATTTGGTAGTAAAAACTAGTAAGCTGCAAAAAATAAAGTGATAATAAACTATTGTTAACATTAAATTGGTCATATTTGACGTATAGTCTTAATTGATTTACTTGTAAACACTTGTATTACCCAAACCCCTTTTGGTTTCCGAAAGGGGTTTATTGCGAGGTCCATTTCACTAGCCAATTCATAGCTTTTTTCTATAGGTTATCGCATTGATAGCCTTATCATATCTATTTACTATCCGATGTTCAGAGGAGTTCTCTCATTTAATTCGTAAATTTGCGAATTATTTGAAAAAGGATTAGTATAACCTCATTGGCCTTGCTGATGAGGTTTATTGTAACCGGTGAAAAGAACGGCTTATGGCCGAATTTTATTTAAGAATAAACGTTAGTGTTATCTGTATGCTGGCTGTTAACTTATTCGTGTTTGTGGTACGTATATTACAGATGATCAGCCCATTCCTTGTTACCCCCTATGCTTGATTTTATTGCTATAGACTTTGAAAATGCTAACAATGCCAAATCCAGTGCCTGTTCGTTGGGCATTGCCGTGGTAGAAAAAGGCGTTATTACCGATATAAAGCATTGGTACATCAAGCCCCATCCGTTCGAGATGGGCTATTATCAGCAACGTGTCCATAAAATTCCGCTTGAATCGCTTACCCTCGCTCCGGCGTTCGACGAGCTTTGGCCAGCGGTGCTTCCGTTTCTGGAAGGTAAAACGATACTTGCCCATAATGCGGCGTATGATTTAAATCTCCTACGCGGCTTGTTTGAACACTATCACTTGTCTATTCAGTCCCTGCAATACGCCTGTACGGTAGATATGGCTCGTGCGACTTGGCCCAATGAACCTAAACATTCGTTGGGTTATCTGGCTTATTACAATCAGCTGACGTTTACGCATCACCGGGCCGATGATGATGCCCGGGTCTGTGCCCAGCTGGCTTTGCGAATGGCTGATTTACACGAAGCCGAAGATGTGGATGACCTGATTTATCGTACGAAGGTCAGCAAGCGAAACTTCGACGGAACTTACGCCACGCTGAAACCTCGGCCCCGTACCCGTCAACAAACACCGCTCATTCCGAATCTGCATGCGGAGATTAATGTTACGCACCCGTTTTACGGAAAGTCAGTCGTGTTTACCGGTGATCTTACCGGACTGGGACGTACGGAGGCTCAACAGCTGGTCTGGCAGTGTGGCGGTATTGCAGCTAAAAATCTTTCCTACACTACGCACTACATGGTAGTAGGCAAACAGAACGCTCAATTGGTTGGTGAAGAGCTGATGTCTTCCAAAATGAAAAAAGCGGAAGAACTCCTTAGCCGTGGTTTTCCGCTGGTTATCCTGAATGAAGAAGAATTCCTGGCCATGCTGTAAGACGTTCTATTTGGCTTTAAATACCCATTTTTCTTCGGTAATGAGTGCCTGCTGCATGGCATTAAACAATTCTTTATCGTCTTTGAAGATCATCTGATCCACGTCATAGCTTTCTACTTCTACAGTGAATGCTTTCTGCCTGAACGGCCAGGGCTCCACACCAACCGTTCCATTACTGCGTTGAAAGATGTAGTAACTGGTGCCATCGGGGCCGGGACTGATTTCCAGGCGACGTTCACCCGCTGGAATCTGGTCCTGGCAAAGGATCAACGATAAGGCATCGCACCACTGGATAAAGCTGTACGCGTATTCGGCCTCCTCGCGGGTAATCTGGTAATGAGCACACCAGTCCTTCTGATTCCGTTTCTGTTCGTCCAGAAAGTCGTTCAGTTCCTTACTGACTCCCCGCTTGGGTTCGTATAGATAGGACGTATGCATGGAGACCATCAGGGCATTCCAGCGGCTTTTTTCCAGACCAATCTGAATAACGTTACGGCACTGCTCAACGGAATATTCCATCATCTGGAAATTCAGCGGTGCTCCCGCTTCATTCAAGTGGTTTTTGCCTTCCCAGGGTTCCTGTCCATCATCATGTTCGGTAAGAGCCACAATGGTCTTGATCCAGTGCATGGGCCGTTTCTTAACGGGCCACTGTAGAGCTAGCTGCAATGCCAGCATACCGTGAGCCTGCTGATGAATAATCTCCCATCCCGAAGAAGTTGGTTTAACAATCATGCCGTACGTTTTTGTTTAGTTCAGTAAGACTACAAAAGCTATACCCAGGCTGAAGGGTACGATCAAAAACGTGTTCTTCAGCCTGGATTCCGAAGTAGGGGTTTACTGTTCCTGTAAATACTCTAAAGCAGCCTGTCCGACAAATTTTCTGCCCGGATTATTCCCCTGCATCCACTCTTCCGGCGGAAACAGTGAAAACAGGCCCATCTTCACCAGAGCGGGTATGGCAGCCCGAAAGGCGGCCTCTACTTTTTCGCTTTTCGTAAGATTGTACAGGTCAATGTTATGCAGCAATGTCGCCAGGGTTCCAGTGGGTTTACTTTCCTGGGCGGGTGCTGCGGGTTGACGCAGAATCTGCTCATTGATGCGGGATAGCTCGTCGATATTGGCAAGGTTCTCGTCCATAGCTTTATAGGTTTAAGTGGAATACGCAGGGATTTTAACCGTGATGTACCTTTCCGTACGATCTATAAAAAGTAAGCCTGATCCGCATCGAATCAGGCTTACTGGTTAACCGTACAACAAAGCTCGGTCTACTTCTTTGATTATGAATTCAAAATCTTCCGGGCGATTGACGTAATCCAGGTGATTCACGTCCAGAACCAGTAGTTTTCCGTCGGTATAACTGGCAATAAATTCTTCGTAATGAGCATTCAGATCGGTCAGGTATTCCACACTCATATTCAATTCATACTCTCGACCCCGTTTCTGAATCTGATGCAGCAGCTTGGGTAAATCCGCTTTCAGGTAGATCATTAGATCCGGTGGTTTCACCACGTCCATCATCGTTTGAAAGAGGGAGAAGTACGTCTCGTAATCGACCGCACTCATGTAGCCGGACCGATACAGATTTTTGGCGAAAATGTGAGCGTCTTCGTAAATCGTACGATCCTGAATGATACGTTTGGTCGAATGCATGATCTGTCGGGCCTGATCAAATCGACTTCGCAGGAAGTAAATCTGCAAGTGAAAGGCCCAGCGTTCCATATCCTCGTAAAAGTCAGCGAGGTACGGATTATTTTCAACGGCTTCGTAGAAAACCTCCCAGCCAAAGTGCTCGGCCAGCATGCGGGCCAGGGTGGTTTTCCCGGCTCCAATGTTACCGGTAACGGCAATATGCATGAGGGAAAAAAGTTAAGAATACGGATCACTAAATTTTGGGGCAACAAAGATACAACGCAACGGCCTTGTGGCTAGGCAAGTTCGTCGTTCGGTGAGAAATTACCGATGAAAATGTCATTAACGCAGGTTCTTAAACTTTTCTAATCCCGTACCTACGTCCTTAAAACCTGCTTTTACAGCCAAAAAAGCTTACCTTTGCACCCGAATGATCCACTTTACAGGTGGCTTCTACTTATTTTATGAAAGCATATCGCATTTTATTGTATTACCTCTATACGCCCATCGAAGATTGCCTGGCGTATCGGGAAGAACACCACCGTTTTTGTCTGGAAAACAATCTGCTGGGCCGGGTCATTGTGGCACCGGAAGGATTAAACGGTACGGTATCCGGACTGGCTGAAGATTGCCAGCGGTACATGGATTGGCTGCACGCCGACCCGCGTTTTGCGGCGATCCAGTTCAAGATTGAAGAACACGAGCAGCACGCCTTCCACAAGCTGCACGTACGGGTCAAAGAAGAAATTGTCAATTCCGACTTACCCGTTGATCCTCTCAAACAAACGGGCGTTCACCTGGAGCCGAACGAGTTTCGTCAGCTCATGAACGATCCGGACGTGGTACTGGTCGACATGCGTTCAAATTACGAACATAACGTAGGGAAATTCAAGGGAGCCATCACGTTTGATATGGAGAACCTCCGCGAACTACCCGATCACGTAGCTGAGATCGAACACCTGAAGGGCTCCGGCAAGAAAATCATTACCTATTGCACGGGTGGTATCAAGTGCGAGAAAGCCTCGGCGTATCTGCTCCACCAGGGTTTTGAAAACGTGTACCAGTTGCACGGCGGTATTATCCGGTACGGACTGGAAGAAGGCGGTGAGAATTTCGACGGCGAATGCTACGTATTCGATGGCCGAGTAACGGCCCCGGTCAATCACGTCAACCCAGAGATCATTTCGACCTGCCATGTGTGCGGTACGACGACGAGTCGAATGGTTAACTGTGCGAACCCCGAGTGTAACGAGCACTTGCCCATTTGCGAGCAATGCGGCTGGGACATGGACGGAGCCTGCTCAGACACCTGCCGGACGCACCCCCGCAAACGTCCGTACAACGGCCAGGCTATTATCCGAAAAAATTCGAAGATTATACGCCGGTCATGGGTTTCAAGAGTGCTCAGGGAAGCTTCAGAAAAGAGTAAATAGTTTACAGTTTTCAGTAAAGCAGTTGATCGAAATATTTCAGATCTATTCATGGGTGTAAATTCGAAGATCACTGAAAACTGTAAACCGAAAACTGACAACAGTAAACTAGACCAACTCCTTTCTCAACACATAATCATTCATCCAGTAGCCTCTGCCGATGTAGTTGTCTTCTTCACGCGAGAACTCGAAGCCTAGTCTTTCGTAAAACTGACGGGCTGAGTTACTCCGGTTGACGTTCAATTCCAGAAAATGCCCGCCGCGTTGCAGAGCTTGCCGGAACACCTCCTCCAAAAGCTGCCGTCCGTATCCCCGCCCCTGCTGATCCGGTAGAAAATAAATTTTGTGCAGCTTGACGAGTTGGTTTTCTTTGAGTTCGAAGGCAGCGAAACCGACCGCCGTTTCCTGGTCATCATACGCCAATAGAAAAACGGTTTGGTCTGTAAAGCTCTTCGTCAGGGTTTCTGTACTGTACATCCAGTCCAGCATAAACTTCGACTGTTCCTCGGAAAGAATAGCTCCGTACGTAGGACGCCAGGCAGCATAGGCAATGGATTGAATGGTGGAAACATCGGACGATTGAGCAGTACGAATGTGCAGCATAGCGAAATAAAGTTTAAGGCAATCCAGCCACTAAGTTAAAAATTGCAAAGGCAGCTTTGCGAGTTTACGAATAGATTATGTCCGAAAAGAAACCCATTATTCTCGTCACCAACGACGATGATATTACCGCCAAAGGCATCAGTATATTAGCTCAGGCGATGCAGGAACTGGGAGAAGTGATCGTCATTGCTCCCGACCGTCCACAGTCCGGACAAGGCCATGCCATTACCATCAACAATCCCGTTCGTATCCGGAAAGCCCGTTTCTTTAAAGATGCCATCGTGGCTTACGAAACGACTGGTACGCCCGCCGACTGCGTGAAGATGGGCAAACACCTGATTTTGAAAGATCGGAAGCCCGATCTGGTCGTCAGTGGCATCAACCACGGGAGCAATACCGCCATCAGCATTCTATATTCCGGTACGATGTCAGCCGCGATGGAGGCTGCTATCGAGGGCATCCCGGCGATTGGTTTTTCGCTGGCCGATTACCACCCCGAAGCCGACTTTTCGCATACGGTCGAAGCCATTCAGACCATTGCCCGTCAGGTACTGGAAAAGGGCTTACCCAAGCACGTCGCTCTGAACGTCAATTTCCCGGCGAAGTCAGAGGAACCTTTGAAAGGCATTCGGGTCTGCCGTCAGGCCGACGCCCGCTACCTGGAAAGTTTTCAGCAACGCGAAGATCCCTACGGACGTCCGTATTACTGGCTGGACGGTGATTTCGTAAATTTCGACGAAGGTACGGATACGGATGAATGGGCCTTATTGAATAATTACGTTTCTGTTGTACCTTGTAAGTGCGATCTGACTGCTTACTCGACGCTGGAAGACTTAAAAAGCTGGGAGTTCTAATGTTCGGTATCGCTCCTCGAACGATTCTTTCCTTTTCCCCCATTGAACGTGTATTTTTGAATTATCCGTAGTGTTTGAAATATATCCATTTAAGTTATGGCCGTACTCGGAAGTCTATTGAAAAGAGGTATTGGGTTGACAGGTACTGTCATACGCCGACGCCGAGTCAATGGATCGAAATCACAGCGTAAAGCCTTTATCAAGTTACTTAACAAAGCCCGCTATACCGCTTTCGGGGAGAAGTATCACTTCGAAGATATTCTTTCTTCGGCTCTTTTCCGCAAAGACAATCAGTTTTACGAACAGTACCGACAGCACGTGCCCATTCACGACTACAACAAAATGTACGAGGAATGGTGGCACCGCACCAAGGAAGGCGAAAAGAACGTCTCCTGGCCGGGTCGCGTGAAGTTTTTCGCTCTTAGCTCTGGTACTTCCGAAGCTGCCTCCAAGTACATTCCGGTGACCAAAGACATGGTGAAAGCCATGCAACGCACCAGTATCCGGCAAATCATCGCTCTTTCCGAGTTCAAGGACCTGTCCAACGAGCTGTTCGAAAAAGGGTACCTGATGCTGGGCGGTAGTACCGATCTGAAATTCAGCGGTCGTTACTTCGAAGGCGATCTGAGTGGAATCAACGCTTCGCAAATTCCCTTCTGGTTCGAACGTTTTTACAAACCGGGGAAGGAAATCGCCCGGATTCGCGACTGGGAACAGAAGCTCGACGAAATTACCAAGCAAGCCAAAGACTGGGACATTGGCTACGTCGTGGGCGTACCCGCTTGGATTCAGTTATTGCTCGAACGCATCATCAAGCATTACAAGCTCAAGCACATCCACGAAATCTGGCCCAATCTGGAAGTGTTCGGCTGGGGGGGCGTTTCCTTCGAGCCGTACCGGGTGGGCTTTGAGAAGCTGCTGGGAAAACCCATTACCTACATCGAGACCTATCTGGCCTCGGAAGGCTTTATGGCCTATCAGTCCAGACCCAACGCCAAGGGGATGCAACTGGCCTTGAATCAGGGGATTTTCTTTGAATTTATTCCGTTTACGGATGAAAATTTCAATGGTGAAGGCGAAGTAAAGCCCAATGCCAAAACCCTGATGATTGATGACGTGGAGGAAGGCGTAGAGTATGCCCTGCTCATTTCGACCTGCTCGGGAGCCTGGCGGTACCTGATTGGGGATACCATTCGGTTCACGGATAAAAAACGCTACGAAATCACCATTACGGGTCGTACGAAGCATTACCTGAGCCTCTGCGGGGAGCACCTTTCCGTGGATAACATGAACCGGGCTCTGGAACTGACCTGTCAGGAATTACGCATTTCGGTACCCGAATTCACGGTAGCGGGCGTTCCGCACGATTCGCTGTTTGCTCACCATTGGTACGTAGGCACCGATGATCCAGTGGATGCCCAGCGATTACGTAACCTCATCGATCAAAAACTGAAAGACCTCAACGACGATTACGCCGTGGAGCGTACGCACGCACTGAAGGACGTCATGGTTACGGTATTGCCCGTTCAGGCGTTTTACGACTGGATGGCATCGAAGGGGAAAATGGGCGGTCAGCACAAATTCCCCCGCGTATTACGCAAAATGATGATTCAGGAATGGGAAGAATTTCTGGTCAAACGGGGATACGACGCTCCCGTAGAAGCCAGCAAATGATCCGCTTTTTCCGGGAGAAAATGAGTATCGCAGAACCAGTTGAGATGCATTAATTCCCGCTGACATACTTCACTCAGGTACTGAGGAGCCAGTCCGTCTTTCACGAGGCGGACTGTTTTTTTAAGTCCAGAAAACGCATTTCATCCGTCTGCGATTGCTTGGCCCCCCAGTTGTACACGGGTAGCACCTGTACCTGCGTCAGTAAGGTTTTCTGCTGTCCGTTTTCCGTTCCTTTTTCGATGGTCAGTTTCAGTAACGGTATCAGTCGGTCCCAGACAAAAATGTCGTAGGCTACGAAGTCTGCCAGGGAGTAAATCGCAAATCCGGCTTTGGCTTCGCCCGTAAACGGATCGTTGAATTCCACGCGTTCCATCGGCTGCGGATTGTGCGGGTGACTCCCTAGAATGATGTCTACGCCACACTCCCGGAATACGCGGTGGTAAATCTCGACGGTATGAGCCGAAGGATACGCCTGATAGGCATTGCCCGTATGAAAGAGAAATACGACTACATCCGCCCCGTGCTCACGAGCGGTCTGCACCTGAGTTTTGATCCGGGAGACATCCGCTCCGGCCCGGTTGAGGCGGTCGTAATTAACCAGCCATTCGCTTCCTGGCTCGGTTTCGAATTTGTTTAGATTCGATGTCCAGGACAGAAAGCCAATCCGAATGCCGTTCCGTTCCAGCATTACAGGCTGATCGGCTTCTTTCGCCGAAGCTGCCGTGCCTGCGTAAGCAACCCCTTTTTTGCGTAGAAATTTTATGGTTTCGTGTACGCCCGATTCCCCCTGATCCAAACTGTGATTGTTGGCTGTGGATAGCAGGTCATAGCCCCGAAATTTTCCGTTCCCGGAAAAAATGCGAAACATTTCGTCGGAACCGTTGAAATGCATGTCGTTGAGCATGATCTCGGGTACGGCGGCGGCGGGCTTGTCCTCCACCATCGGCGTTTCCAGATTCGCCACCACCAGATCGGCGTTGAAAAACCACTCGCCTACTTCGTCCCACAAGTGTTGCGTGGCCTGCGGGTTGATTCGCTCGTACGGCATCAGATCGCCCCCCGCCGATAAGGTCAGTTTCGCCTGACTCTGGAAGGCCGGAGAAGGCGTAAAATCCAGCCGTTGCGAGCGGAAATGGGCTTGTAGATTCCCCTGTGCCTGTACTGGTGGAGCAATGTAGTATTTGTAGCCCAAATACGCCGCTCCCACGTAAGGCGATAGCTTGGGATTTTCTTCAAAATCTTTAATCGGCACTTGCCACGTTCCTTTCCGCAACCAGTGCAACGGACGGTACACCCGAGTGAGCGTGCGTAACAAACGTTCGCCCTTGGCCGTATAAGGCATGACGGGAAATACCGTCGCCTCCGAATATCTTTTTTCATATTGATTCAAAACCGCTTCAGCCCTACGCCAAGGGATCTAGTGACCCATGATCCAAATTTCGAGTTGACGGTACAATAGATACACGCCCGTACCGACAAATACGCCCCCGCTTACCCGGTTGATCCACATGATGACGTTCTCGTTGAGAAAGCGTTTGATGCGTTGGGCAAAGAAGGCAATGGAAACCTGCGTCAGGAAAATCGCCAGTAAGCAGGCCACGAAATAGGCAATCCGTAAATCCAGGGCGTATTTTAGTACGCCTTTGACGTAGGCCGATACAGATACCCAGATAATGAAATTCGCGGGATTGGTGGCGTTTAGGGTAAAGCCGATACTGAAGTACTTGAGAAAGCGGAAAAACTTACGTTTGGGTTGAGCAGTCGTTTCCTGCACACGGGCTTTACGGATTGTATTAATCCCCATGATCGTCAGGAAAATAGCTCCTCCCAGCCGTAAAATGGTATCAAAGTACGGGAAGTTGGGAATGAAGGAGGTACCCGTGAGAGCTACGAAAATGAAGATCGAATCACAGATGATTACGCCCAGGGAAATGCGTAAGCCGCTCGTCCAACCGTAATCAAGGCTATTGCGAATGAGGGCAAAAAATACGGCTCCTAACGTAATACACATCACAAAGCCCGACGAAAAACCGAGGAAAATTGCTTCCCAGAACTGCCAATTCATTTAGTAAAATTATTGCAATGATGTAGTGTGGTTGGGTGATAAGGTTTTCAGGTTTGAGGTTTGAAAAGTTTGAGGTTGAAGCGGAGAAGGGAGACGTTCTTTAGCAGTCACTACAACCTACCTTTTACTTTACTTAAACCTGAAACCTTTTCAAACGTTAAACAAGGCCAGGGAATACGCGTGTCAGAAAGTTACTACGGCTTGCCTGCCACTTTTCTCAAACCCTTTCAAACCTTATACTAACTTAAATTCCTTTCAGCCGGGCGACTTTCAACAGACCGTATACGCTCAGCGAGTCGGTAATGCGATTATCCATCACCATTTCGATAGCTTCGCTGAGGGGTAGTCGCCAGATTTGCAGTACTTCCGTTTCGTCGAATTCCGTTTCGCCCTGCTCCAGGTCCTGGGCTACGAAAATAAAGCCTTCTTCATCGGTAACCGAATTAGAGGTATGAATCCGACCAATCATCTGCCAGTCCAGAGCGATCAGACCGGTTTCTTCCTTCAGTTCACGCTGGGCCGAGATCAGCGGATCCACGTCGATACTGCCACCGCCCATGGGAATTTCCCAGGAATATTCTTCCAGTGGATACCGATACTGGCCCACCAGCCAAGTATAGCCTTCGTTATCAATGGGAATGATACCGATGGCCTTATTTTTGAAATGAGCGACCCCGTAAATGCCGGACGTACCAGCGGGGGTGATGACTTCTTCGTGACGAAGACGAATCCAGGGATTGTCGTAAACGACCGTCGATGAAACCGTTTTCCAGGGAGATTGATCCGTTTGCATGGTGCAAAAATATACGATGACGGTAGAAAGGGCATTTAATTCCGTAATTTTGCAACTATTTCGCCCCCCGGCGACTTATAGTTTTTTCCCTAAGTCATGTCCATTAGTCGTAAACAGCAACTCATCTGGCTCTCCTTTGGCGTTAGTGTCATTTTGATGCTGCTCAAATTTGTCGCCTGGTGGCTAACGGGTTCCAGTGCCATTTTATCCGATGCTCTGGAGTCAATCGTTAACGTACTGGCGAGTGGGTTTGCGACGTATAGCGTATACCTGGCCTCCCAACCCAGTGATTTAAACCACCCCTACGGTCACGGGAAAATTGAATTTTTCTCCGCGGGTCTTGAAGGCGTACTCATCCTGCTAGCCGGTATTTTTATCATCGTTCAGGCCATTCGGCAATGGATTTACCCCGAACCGATTCAGAAACTGGATACGGGGATGATCCTCGTTGGTATTACGATGATTGTCAATTACGTGGTGGGCTATTACGTTCAGAAAGAAGGCGAAAAGCAGGGCTCTCCTTCGCTCATCGCGGACGGAAAACATCTGCAATTGGACGCCTTATCTACCCTGATTTTGCTTTTTGGTATTGGACTGGTATTACTTTCCGGCTTCGTCTGGCTGGATCGTCTGATTTCGGTGGTCTTCGGGGTGATTCTGATTTTTAATGGCTTTCAGATTGCCCGTAAATCCGCGGGCGGTTTGATGGACGAAGCGGATGACTCCACGGTCAAACGCGTTGTGGACATTCTCAGAGATCATCGGAAAGACTACTGGATTGATATTCACAACCTGCGGATCCAGCATTACGGTGCCGATCTGCACATCGACTGCCACCTGACGCTCCCCTATTACTGGGATCTGGAGAAGGTGCATACGGCGGTACACGAAGTTGAAGCCATTCTGGAAGTAGAGTTCAATTCCCGCGTGGAGATTTTCGTGCACGTCGATCCCTGCCTGCCCGCCTGCTGCCATCACTGTCAGTTAAAAGATTGCCCGGTCCGGCAGTTTCCCCGCAAGAAGGAAATCAACTGGACCCGGCAGAATCTGGTACTCAATCAAAAGCACTTTCTCGAAGCTCTCAAGGATTGATTACTCCGTCAGCTCATCGTTTGCATTTTTCTGAATCAGCCCCTGTAACTGCTTGAGCGTGGTTTGTAAGCCATCGTTTGAACCGTCCAGGAAAATGACGTTCCCTTTTCCGTGTTCGGCAAAGTGGCGAATGGCTTCCGTCCACATCGAGAACAGCACCAGCGAGGGGTCCATGTTGCGATCTTTCAGTTCCTGCACGGCCTGAGCCATCCCCTTGGAAACTTCTTCCCGGAATAAAGCAATCCCCTGCCCGCGTAACTGAGCGGCTACCCGTTCGGCTTCCGCGGCGATTTTAATGGCATTTCCTTCCGCCTCGGCCGATTTGGTTTTGGTAATCAGCAGAGCCTGTCCTTCGTTTTCGGCGGCGGCTCTCAGGTTATTCGACGCCACGACCTGAGCCATAGATCGCATGATGGCCTCGTCAAAAGCAATGTCGTTCAGTTGCAGGTCAATAAGGTGATAGCCCCAGGTAACGAGCATTTCGTCAATCTCCGTTTTTACGTGAGATACAATTTCCGAACGCAATGCCAGAATTTCGGCCTGTTTCTTGGTAGCGACATAACTCCGGATGGAACCTTCGATGGTTCGAATCAAGGCCTGCATCAGACTCCGCTGATCGACGAACTTAAAGGCAACGTTCTGGATGGCTTCTTCCGACTGATTCAGTACCGAATACACCAGCATCGCTTTAAATCGCACATTCGCCTGATCATTGGTGATGGCCTGAAACTCCAGTTCTACCGATTGATTCTGGATGGAAATACGGCGGTAGACGTACTCAATAAAAGGAATTTTGAAGTTTAAACCGGGCGTCATGACCCGCTGATATTTTCCGAAAATAGTAATGACAGCAACGGTTCCCTGCTGTACAATCACGACGGACAAAAACACAACCAGAGCGATCAGCCCAAAAAATACAAAAGCACCAGGTACAAAGGTCATAGCAGTAGTGGTTAAAATAGAATAACTCAAAGGTCCGTATCCAGACCGCATGTACCATACCCAATTTAAGGCAGTCGAGATTTTTTCGGGGTAAATGGTCAAAAATCAGTACAAAAAAAAACGTCTGCTGGTCAGCAGACGTCTCGATAAGTCTTTATCGGGTTATTCTTACAATTGCAGGTATTTCAAAAATTCCTGCTTTTTGGCTTCTTCTTCAAATTTACCTCCGTAAAAGGACGTCACCGTCGAGGAGGTCGGATCTTCAATTCCCCGCATGGACACGCACAGGTGACGGGCATCCACGAGTACGGCTACGTCGGGCGTTTCGAGTACGCGTTGCAGTTCACGGGCAATCTGCACCGTCATCCGTTCCTGTACCTGCGGACGCTTGGCAAAGTGTTGAACCAGGCGGTTCAGTTTCGACAGACCAATGACTTTACCGTTGGAAATATAGGCAACGTGAGCTTTACCAATGATGGGAACAAAGTGGTGTTCGCAGTTGGAATAGAACTGAATATCCCGCTCCACGAGCATTTCCTGGTAGCGGTATTTATTGTCGAACAGCGTAGCTGCCGGCATATTTTTGGGATTGAGGCCGCTAAAAATCTCCTGTACGTACATTTTAGCTACCCGGCGGGGCGTACCTTTCAAGCTGTCGTCGTTCAGGTCGAGGCCCAGCGTAAGCATGATTTCCCGAAAATGTTCCTGAATTTTGTCGATTTTCTGCTCGTCGGTCAGATCAAAGGCATCAGCCCGTAGGGGCGTCTGAATCGAAGTGGCAATGTGGTCTTCTCCGATTTCTTCGTCAGAAAATACGATTGAATTATCCGACAACAGGGTATTCAACGAAATTTCGTTCGGTTTCATACAAGCGAATTTTTAGGTCAAGCTGCGGGGCAAGGTTCGCCTTGAGCTTTTCGTAAATGACAATGGCAATGTGTTCTGCCGTAGGATTAAGCTGAGCGAACTCTTCGGTATCCAGATTGAGATTTTTATGGTCGAAGCGGTCAGTTACGTGCGTTTTGATCAGATCAGACAGATACTTAAGATCCACCACGTAACCCGTTTCCGGATCGATAGGTCCAGTCACCTGCACAATCAGCTCGTAATTATGACCGTGATAGTTGGGGTTGTTACACAATCCAAAAACGGCCTTGTTTTTTTCATCCGACCAATGGGGATTATGCAATCGGTGAGCAGCGTTGAAATGCTCCTTGCGGAACACCGCAACTCTCTTTTCTTCCATAAGCTATGGGTTTCAATCTACAGGTACTGGTTACGATCGGTGATGGGAAAGTCGTCTGAAAGTTTGTCAGCAACACTTCTGCCCATCAGGAAAGCGTGGTTTGTGAGTCTCAAAATAACGGAAGTCGGCAAACAAATGTTCCAGGACTTCTTTAAAAACTTTGATTTAGCTGATTTTCAGTGCTACAACAGTCGATTGGCAAAAACCTGATTTCACCGAGGAATATTCGTTTTCCGACTTAAAATAAATGACATGAGGTTTATTTTTGAACGGGTTTCCAAACGTTATTTGGAAGTCTTTAGCCACAGAAAGTTCTATTTATTAAAATTATTTATAAATTCACGAACTTTTACAAACGCTATCACACACTCCATCATTCCCTTTCTATACCTAACTTTCTATGGCTCAACCAGGCAAACCGCAGTCGTATTTAGTCCCACTGCTTATTATTGGAGTCCTATTCTTCATTTTTGGTTTCGTAACCTGGGTCAACAGTGTGTTGATCGTATTTTTTAAAGAAGCCTTCCAGCTCAGTACCTTTTCCTCGAACCTGGTTGCCTTTGCTTTCTTTATTTCCTACGCTCTGATGGCGATCCCGTCCTCCTGGGTTTTGAAAAAAACGGGTTTTAAAAACGGGATGTCTTTCGGACTGATTACGATGGCCGTCGGTACGCTGATTTTCGTTCCTGCCGCCAAATCCGTCTCGTACCCTTTGTTTCTAGTGGGTTTGTTCCTGATTGGTATTGGCCTTACGGTACTACAAACGGCCTCGAACCCTTACGTGACGATTCTAGGACCCCGCGAAAGTGCCGCTCAGCGGATCAGTTTCATGGGAGTCGCTAACAAACTGGCGGGTATTTCCAGTCAGCTGATTTTTGGTAGCATTCTGCTTTCCAGTGCCGGAACCGTTTCAGCGGCGGCTTCGCTCGAAAAAGTGGTGACACCCTACATGATTCTGACGGGCGTATTGATTGTACTGGCCATCTGGATTCGGTTTTCGAATCTGCCTGAGGTTTCTGAAGAAGATGATGAAGTCGATACTACTCAGGCCGTAACGACTACGCGTACGAGCGTATGGCAGTTCCCCAACTTGGTGTTGGGTGTACTGGCCCTCTTCTGCTACGTAGGTGCTGAAGTTATTTCCGGGGATACCATCATTAACTACGGTAAGTCCATTGGTTTCAGTAATGACGAGGCTAAGTATTTCACAGCTTACACCCTGTACGGTATGTTGGCTGGCTACATTCTAGGTATTATTCTCATCCCTAAATTTCTTTCCCAGCAACTAGCCATGCGGATCGGAGCCATTCTGGGTCTGGTACTTTCGGTGGGAGCTATCTTCACAACGGGTTTCACTTCCGTACTTTGCATCGCTTTGATTGGCTTTGCCAATGCTCCAATCTGGCCGGCAGTTTGGCCGCTGGCTTTGAATAAACTGGGTAAGTTTACCAAGTTCGCTTCGGCATTACTTATCATGGGTATTACGGGCGGTGCCATTCTGCCTCTGCTGCATGGCTACTTAACGGATACGGTTAGTCCTCAACTCGCGTATGGTATGCTTATTCCGCTGTATGCTTATATTCTTTACTACGCGTTGATCGGTCATAAAAGACAGTCTTGGTAAGAATAGCAAGATAAGATCAGCAAAAGAGGCCGTTTCCTAAAAGGAGCGGCCTCTTTTGCTGATACACAACTCCTTACAACGCATGACTGAATATACATTCATATATTCGGTCTGCATTCAGCGTAGAAATGGGGCTAAAATAAGCGTAAGATCTTAAGAACAATTCGCCCGAATGCAGCGTTAAGAATTCGGCGAGAATTTCTAAAATTCCGTGGCTATACGCCTCCCCCCTGCTACCTTTGTCTTACGAGCGTTTTATTTTTTACATGGAAGTCACTTCGGAACTACAAATGCCTGATTTAATGGCAGCTGGATCAGAATATTGTCAATCATTAACGGCTTACTCCCGCCGACCAACCACGCAGGTTCGGGTTGGTGATTTATGGATGGGATCGGATTACCCCATTCGGGTGCAGTCCATGACTACCATCGATACCATGGATACGCTGGGTTCCGTCGAACAGTCCATCCGTATGATTGAGGCGGGTTGTGAACTGGTTCGGATTACGGCTCCAAGTGTGAAGGAAGCTCAAAATCTGGACAATATCCGCAAGGAGCTCAACCGACGCGGCTACCGGACGCCCATTTGTGCGGACATTCACTTTACGCCCAACGCGGCTGAACTGGCGGCTCGTCTGGTGGAGAAAGTCCGGATTAACCCCGGCAACTACGCCGATAAGAAACGTTTTGAGATTGTAGACTATACTGAAGCCGCGTACCAGGCCGAAATCGAGCGAATTCGCGAAAAGTTTGTTCCGCTGGTCCGCATCTGCAAAGAATACGGAACCGCCATGCGGATTGGTACGAACCACGGTTCGCTCTCCGACCGCATCATGAGTCGCTACGGCGATACGCCCATTGGCATGGTGGAATCGGCTCTGGAGTTTTTACGCATTTGCGAGGACGAACACTTCACGAACATCGTGATTTCGATGAAGTCGTCCAACCCTCAAGTCATGGTAGAGGCGTATCGCCTGCTGGTCAAGAAATTAAAGGATGAAAACCTGCAACCCTACCCCCTGCACTTAGGTGTAACGGAAGCGGGCGAAGGCGAAGACGGTCGCGTCAAGTCAGCCATGGGCATCGGTACGCTGCTGGAAGACGGCCTGGGCGATACCGTACGCGTGAGTTTGACGGAAGACCCCGAATTTGAAATTCCCGTCGCCCGTACGCTGGTAGATCGCTATGCCGAACGGGCAGCGACGGCACAGCCCATCGAAGCCCTTACGACGTCGCCCATCAATCCGTTTGCGTACACCCGCCGAATCACGGCGGAAGTCGAGAATTTCGGCGGCAAGAATGTACCCCGGGTCATTGCTGATTTTTCAACGCAGGAAATTAACAATCCGGCGGATTTACAACCGATTGGGCATTTCTACTTGCCCGCTACGGACAAATGGGCCATGAACGATCTGGGAGCGGACTACCTCTATACGGGTTCGCGTTCGGTACCTTTTATGTTACCAAACGGCTTGAAGGAACTGATCGATTATCCCATCTGGCGTACCCTTGGTGAGCAGGCTCACAAGTTTCCGGTCTTTACTACGACCGAATATCTGACCAGTATTCAGGAGCAACAGGCTTTTCCCTTTCTGCACGTAGTACGGCTAAGTCTGGATGATTGCGAAGGGGATTTACTGGGTTATTTACAGGAAGATCCGTATGCTGTCCTGCTGGTTGAAACGACCAACAGCCATGCCATGCCGGAGCTTCGTCGTCTGTTCTTCAAACTGATTCAGCAACGCATCAACCTGCCCGTGGTCATTCAGTGGTCGCAGGGCCAGACTACGGCGGACGCCACCACGCTCTACGCGGCGACGGATTGCGGCGGACTTCTGGTGGATGGTTTGGGGGATGGCCTGATGCTCAAACCTTCAGTCGAGAATCCCGGTCAGCAGAGTAAATTTCTGAATTCCCTGGCGTTTGGCATTTTGCAGGCGGCCCGTACCCGGATGAGCAAGACGGAATACATTTCCTGCCCTTCCTGCGGACGTACGCTGTTTGACTTACAGGACACCACTGCCCAGATTCGTCAGCGTACGGATCACCTCAAAGGCATTAAAATCGGCATCATGGGCTGTATTGTCAATGGTCCGGGCGAGATGGCCGACGCCGATTATGGCTATGTGGGCATGGGTGTAAACAAGATTGCTTTGTACCGGGGTCAGCAGGTCGTGAAACGCTCTGTACCCGCCGATCGGGCTCTGGATGAATTAATTGAATTAATGCGGGAAGATGGCGTCTGGCGGGAACCGGAAGCTGCATTATTGGCTTAACAGTATAGGAATAGAACCTGGAATGCTCTCTTTTTCAGGTTGATCTATTTACTTGAATGAGGATACCATGGATAGCAATCGCATCAAAAACCAATTTAAACTCGGAGAAGCCTTTCGATACTTTTTTCGGGTTTTTGGGAAGAAAGATCCTTCCCGACCGGATAGTTTCAATCTCCGCATGATGCACGGCATCAATCGGATCAGTATTATCATGTTCCTTTTTTGTCTGGTGGTGATGCTCGTGCGTGCTCTCACCCGTTAAGACCGTTTATCCGTTTAAGTGTGTGGATTTAGAACAGTTTCGCGAGTATTGTCTTCGTAAAGCCGGGGTGTCGGAAGAAACACCCTTTGGACCCGACACGCTGGTGTATAAAGTCATGGGAAAAGTATTCGCTCTGACTTCGCTGGATGCCGAAGAGTTTGCCTGTAATTTAAAATGTGATCCGGAGCGGGCGTTGGAGTTACGCGAGCAACACGACTGGATTGTGCCGGGTTATCACATGAATAAAAAACATTGGAATACGGTAAAAGCCAATCGAAATCAGGTCCTTTTCCGTGAATTGATTGACCACTCGTACGCGTTGGTTGTGGCGAGTTTACCCAAGAAAGTACAGGCTGAGCTGGCTCAGTCGCTCAACGGTTAGTTCAGTATATGGAAACCATTGCTCTCATACTATTGCTGATTCCCTATGTAATCATCCGGTATTTTACGGAAGATCATGACACACCCGCTGATAAAGACCGCAAACGCTTTGCCGAGGGTATTGAACTGGTGCAGAATAAGCAATACGAGGAAGCTCACGCGTACTTTACCCTGTTAGTCAATCGGTATCCGAAATCGGCCGTTGCTTATCTGTATCGGGGTATTTGTAATTACTACCTGAGCAACTATTACTCGGCTTTATACGATTTTACGCACTCTTCGGCGTACGATAATACCTTGTGGGAATGTTTTCTCTACAAAGGCCTTTCTCATCTGGAACTGGAAGAAACGGATCAGGCCTTTCTGGAACTGGACAAAGCCGTGTGGCATTCCCGCTCGGAGAATGCCAATGTACTCCGTTTTCGGGGGGAAGCCCGGTACCGTCTCAAACAATTCGATTCCGCTCGCATGGATTGGGAACAGGCTGCTCAGTTGGGTGACGAAAATGCGGCTTACTATCTTCAAACGCACTTTGGTAAACCCATTCAGCTGCGGAAATAAGGGCTTTTGCTTAAATTGATTTTAATTTTCATTCTTTTTTCAGGGATAGGGTTCAAATGTCAGGTCTTGACAGAAAGAACGCTATTCGTATGAACGCCACCTTATTGTCAGTCAAGCCGTTCCTGAGCGAAGATTTCCTCCTTCAAACTGAAACCGCTCGTACCTTATATCATGATTTTGCCCGGGCCATGCCCATCATTGATTACCATTGCCATCTTCCACCCGACCAGATTGCAGCCGATAAAAATTTTTCCAATCTGACGCAAATCTGGTTGTATGGCGATCATTACAAGTGGCGGGCGATGCGTACCAATGGCGTAGCGGAACAATACTGTACGGGTGATGCTTCGGATTTCGAGAAATTCCAGAAATGGGCCGAGACGGTTCCGTATACCATGCGGAATCCCCTGTACCACTGGACTCACCTGGAGCTGCAGCGGTATTTTGGCATTGACCGGGTACTGAATGCGGCTTCAGCGAAAGACATTTACGACGAAGCCACCGCCCTGCTCAATACGCCGGACTATTCCGTACGGAACCTACTTCGCCGCATGAATGTAGAAGTGGTTTGTACCACGGACGATCCTTCCGATGATCTGAAATACCACCAGCAAATTGCCGCCGAAGGCCTTGACCTGAAAGTACTCCCGACATTCCGTCCGGACAAGGCCATGCTTTCCATCGATAATCCGGCGGAGTTTAACGCCTACGTTGATAAAATTGAGGCCGTTTCGAACCTCTCGGTTAGTACTTACGATGAATACGTAGCGGCTCTGCGGCAACGTCATGACTTCTTCGCTTCCCTGGGCGGACGTTTGTCCGATCACGGTCTGGAGCAGGTTTATGCCGCTGAATATACTGAATCTGAGATTCGTACCATTTTCGCCAAAGCCCGTAGCGGCCAGTTACCTACGTTTGAAGAACGGCAGAAATTCAAATCGGCCATGCTGATTGAGTTTGCCATCATGGACTGGGAAAAAGGCTGGACGCAACAGTATCACCTGGGAGCTTTACGGAATAACAATACGCGTTTGTTACGCGAACTCGGCCCCGATACGGGCTGGGATTCCATTGGGGATTTCCCACAGGCCCGTTCGTTGAGCACGTTCATGGGCATGCTCGATAACGAGAACAAACTGGCAAAGACGATTCTGTACAACCTGAACCCGGCCGACAATGAGGTGTTCGCTACGATGATCGGAAACTTCAATGATGGTACCACGCCGGGTAAAGTCCAGTGGGGCTCGGGCTGGTGGTTCCTGGATCAAAAAGACGGGATGGAAAAGCAAATCAACGCTCTTTCCAACATGGGCTTGTTGAGTCGTTTTCTGGGTATGCTTACGGATTCCCGCAGCTTCCTTTCCTATCCGCGTCACGAGTATTTCCGCCGTATTCTGTGTAACATGATTGGCAACGACGTGGAAAATGGCGAGTTACCGGCGGATATCGAATGGCTGGGTCAACTGGTGCAGAACATTTGCTACCGCAACGCGAAAGAATATTTCCAGTTTTAATAGGGTTTTGAAGCCTATAGTTAAAAAGGCCTGCGATATCGCAGGCCTTTTTCTATTATCAATTTCCCCGGCTGGCTAATGCAGCCGCTTTTTGAAGAATTTGCGGGTTATTCGATTTACTTCGCAGATACGAAGCCAGGTACGAACATTCAGCCGCACCGGGACCACCCACTTTCTCGTACCGATTGATTCGATCGAGCAATTGTCCCCACCGCTGAGCCCGAACCAGGGCATTCAGGTCTGGTATTAGAGTTCGGTTTTCTACTGATTTTGCATCCAGTCCCAGGGTAGTCAGGTACGATCCAATTTTCTGGATTCGTTCCGGAGCCATAAACGCCGCCCGACCTGCGTACAAGGTATTCATCACAATGGATTCCCCGGCTTTCGTCACTTCCTGCGGAGGATATTTTCCTTTATACGCCGCCAAATGCGACATGAAGTACGTAAAAAGTGGATTCTCCGCATCCATTACTACCTTCTGCAACGCCGTGAACGCAGGTTTACTGGTGTACGCACTGCTGGGTAAGGCTTTAGCATACGCCTGCATCACCTGTACATTCGCTACCGTATCCCGGACGATTCGCGTAAACGAGCCATACTCCAGCAAAAAGTCAGCGGTACGTTCTCCTTTTTTAAAACGATTGACATACCCACTGCTCCGTTTCGTAGCGTCTAGGGCCGTATTAGCTACAGAAATCACCTCTTTAGCTGAATTACTCACGTTCTGAGCATGTAGTAATTTCACGTCCGCATCAAAAAATAAGAACAGTGGCAAAGAAGGTACCACTAAGTGTTGCTTAGCCAGAAAAGCCTGAGCTTCGGGTGAATTAATATCGAGCTTGTAGCTTATGAAACGGGCATTGTAAGCGGCACCTACTGAAGCTTGCTGAAACGTGGGTTTGAAGCTCTCGCAAACGTGGCAGGTAGGTGAATACACTTCCACGAAAACCGCCTTTTTTTGAGCTTTCGCCTGCGTAAAAGGCGTACGGAGGTTACCCTGAACAAAGGATACGCCCTGAGCCCACACCGACCCCATCAACAGGCTAAAATAGCCGAAGAGCAGGGCCTTTTTCAGGTTTCCCATGCTCGTTTATTTACTGTTACGCTGCAATTCTTCCAGTTCGGCCTTCAGGTTACGACTCAGGATTTTGCAAACGTCGTGAATCTGTTCGGCCATTTTTTTGTCGCCCGTAGCAGAAATTACGGAATCCGCCACACCCGACATAATTTCAATGTAGAATTGCTTCATATCTCCTACTTCCATGTCTTTGGTCCACAAATCCAGTTTCATCGTTGCCCGGTGATAGCGATCCCAGGTAGCAATCGAAATGGCTTGTGTATCATTGAGACCCTCATTCGGGTTATCCGAAGCGTCCCAGTAAATCTTATTGGGAACGTTATTCTCGTCAAGCTCAATGTCGAAATGGATTTCTGCTTTTTTCATACAATATGGCACAAGGCCCGTTACAAAGAATTAAATCAGGTAAGTAAAGACTGAAAACTTCCGATAAGTTCCGGATGCGTTTTGAGTTTTCAGGGTAGAATCGTCTATTCTGGTTTTCGGTGTGTTGTTTTTTAGACTAACTCACCCTTATCAAAACTCAAAACCGCCGCTACTGCTGCCCAAATACCTTCTTCAGCAAATCAGTTACGCGGGCGGCGGGGTTCTCCCGAATTTTTGCTTCTTCCTGTTCGACTAGCAAAAACAATCCGTCAATGGCTTTACGGGTGGCGTAATCATCCAGGTCAGGATTGAGTTTCTGGGGGACCAGAGGAATTCGATTATAGGCCGTCACAATCGTTCCGTAATACTTAGTGGCCTGCGTCTTATCAATGGAAGTTTGAATGATCGGGTTGAATTCCTTGTAGAGGGCATCAAACGATGTACGCTTCAGGTACTCGGTGGCGGCGTTTTTCTCTCCTTTCAGAATCGAAATTGCATCCGTAATCGTCATTTTAGTAATCGCATCCACGAAAATAGGGAATGCTTTCTTGGATGCGTCCTCCGCTCCCCGGTTTAGCGTGAGTACAAACTGATCGACCTGTTTGCCTAAGCCAATTTTTCGTAAGGTTCCTTCTACTTTTTGTACTTCGGGAGGCAGCAAAATTTTGATGAGTGCATTTTTATAGAAACCATCCGTCTTTGAAGCCTGTTCGGAGCCCTTTTTAATACCTAAGGTCAAAGCCTCTTTCAACCCATTCGCAATCTCGTCCGAACTGGATGTCCCCTGGGAGCCTTGTTTTAATATACTCCCTGCTT
This sequence comes from Siphonobacter sp. BAB-5385, assembly GCF_002261125.1. Taxonomy (NCBI): domain Bacteria; kingdom Pseudomonadati; phylum Bacteroidota; class Cytophagia; order Cytophagales; family Cytophagaceae; genus Siphonobacter; species Siphonobacter sp. BAB-5385. Next base: position 41,338 of record NZ_NMPS01000050.1, read on the forward strand.
TTTCTAAAATCCCACCCCAACCACTTTTCCGCTGCGTATTCTGTGTACTATCGCTTTGAGCCTGAGCTAACTGTATGGATAAGCATACAACAAGTAAACTTCCTATAACCTTTTTCATTGGGTTTCTGTTCTAGTAGGTGGTTGTAGATTTAAACGGTTAAACTTCGTTTTTTATGTAGTTTTAAGCCGCAAAAATAGACCAAAATCGAAAACATCACATCAGACTTTCGATAGTCCAGCTGCGTAAGGGTACTCAAGAATCTATGCCAGTCCCCTACTTTCTTGATTATTGACATTCAAGTTTACTCTCATGAGACCCGTTACGGCAGAAATTATAACGATTGGCGATGAAATCCTTTTTGGCCAAATCACCGATACGAATACGCAATGGATTGGGGCTGAGTTGTCAGCCATCGGCGTACGTACCGTTCGCAAAAGCTCGGTGGGTGACCAGCGAGCCGCTATTTTGAGTATTTTGAGCGAAGCCGAACAACGAGCTGACATTGTCATACTAACAGGCGGCTTAGGTCCTACCAAAGATGACATCACCAAAACTACCCTTTGTGAATACTTTAATACCGGCCAGGCCATCCACCCGGAAGCGTTAGTATTCGTAACCGAATTTTTCCAGAAAAGGGGGAGGGAACTTACCGAAATCAATAAGTTACAGGCTTCTCTGCCCCTGAATGCCACCTACCTTCCCAATACGCGGGGTACGGCTCCGGGCATGTGGTTCTATGAACGCGGTACGGTATTTGTTTCTTTACCCGGCGTTCCGCACGAAATGAAGGGTCTGATAATGGATGAGGTGCTACCCCGCATTAAGTCGACGTTTCCCTTACCAGTTATTCACCATAAAATGCTGCGTACCATTGGTATTGGTGAATCTTTTCTGGCCGAACGTATCGAAGCTTGGGAAGATGCATTGCCCTCACACATCAAACTGGCGTACTTACCTTCGATGGGTATGGTGAAACTTCGGCTGACGGCCACCGGCGAATCGCTGGAGGTCCTGCAAGCAGAAGTGAACGCTGAGATCGCCAAGGTTTTACCGCTGATTTCTACCTACGTATATGGCTACGATAGCGATGAGATTGAAGACGTAGTAGCTCGCTTACTACGTGAATCCGGCCATAGTTTAGCCATTGCCGAAAGCTGCACGGGTGGATACCTCTCTCACCTGATTACAAAAATTCCGGGAAGCTCAGCGTATTTTCAGGCAGGCGTGGTGAGTTATTCCAATGCGGCCAAGATGAATACGCTCGACGTCCAATCCGCTACGCTGGAGGACTACGGAGCTGTTTCAGAGCCAACCATCCGGGAAATGGCCGAAGGCGTACGCGAACGCTTCGGAACTACCTTCGGACTCGCTACCAGTGGCATTGCCGGTCCCGACGGTGGTACTACCGAAAAACCCGTAGGAACCATCTGGATTGCCCTGGCATCTCCCGAGCAAACCATTACGAAAAAACTGACTTTAGGGGGGGACCGTCTACAGAATATTCATCAAACGGCCCTTTCTCTCTTAAATTTGTTGCGGAAAGTGCTAGTAGGCCTTCCCTTGGATTAATACGTGAATTGGGCAGAAGTACCTAGTACCTTTGCCCGAAACGCCAAACAGAATCAATCTATGACTGAGATTCTTATGCCTGCCATGGGCGAAAGCATTCATGAAGCCACGGTACTCACGTTGCTCAAAAAGCCGGGTGATCGTGTGGAAATGGATGAACCTTTGCTGGAAGTGGCGACGGATAAAGTAGATACGGAAATTCCGGCAACCCAGGCGGGTATCTTGAAAGAATGGCTCGTGCAGGAAGGCGATGTGGCGACCATTGGCAAACCCATTTGCCGGGTCCAAACCGATGCCGTGGGTACAACATCTTCGGAAGCTACTACACCGCAACCGAAAGCTCCTGAAGAAATAAGCGATACGGAAGAAGCCGCCAGTTACCTCGAAAATCAGGTACAGACGGCCATTAGTGAACCGGTTCGTACGGAAAATACTGCGAACGTAGGCCGGTATTATTCGCCGCTGGTGCTGACGATCAGTCAGACGGAGGGGATTTCCATGGACGAGCTGAATACCGTTCCCGGTACGGGCGTGGATGGTCGGGTCACCAAAAACGATATGCTGGACTACGTTGCCCGACGGTCAACGCCGCCCGCTACTCCCGAGCCCAAGCCGACTCCAGTAGCATCAGCTCCCGCCGTAAGCAAGCCCAGCTTTAGTATGGGTGACGTAGAAATTCAGGAGATGGATCGTATGCGGAAACTGATTGCGGAACGAATGGTGGATTCCAAACGCATTGCTCCGCACGTCAGCAGTTTCGTCGAAACGGACATGACGGCTATTGTTCGCTGGCGTGAACGCATGAAAGTTCAATTCCAGAAAGAATATGGAGAAAACCTTACCTATACCCCGCTACTGATCGAAGCCGTAGTGAAAGCCATCAAGGATTTCCCGATGATTAACAGTTCGGTGGAGGGGGATCGTATTCTCATCAAAAAAGCAGTAAACGTAGGTATGGCCGTGGCTTTGCCCAGTGGCAATTTGATTGTACCGGTGATTCACAACGCCGATCAGTACAATCTGGTGGGATTAACCAAGAAAATCAACGACCTTACCAAAAGAGCCCGCGAAAACAAGCTCAAAGCCGATGACCTGGCCGATGGTACCTATACCGTCTCGAACATCGGTACTTTCGGAAATCTTATGGGTACACCCATCATTGTACAGCCGCAGGTAGCCATCATGGCCTTTGGAGCAATCCAGAAAAAACCGGCCGTCATTGAAACCCCCGAAGGAGATCTGATTGGTATTCGTCACAAAATGTTCATTTCCCATTCGTACGATCACCGGATCGTCGATGGTTCACTGGGTGGGCAGTTCGTGAAACGCGTTTCGGATTATCTGGAAGCGTTTGATGCGGATCGAAAACTGATTTAACTGGTACCTCGTGCACCCTATACAGCGGGGAGAGGGCAAATCCGGGTTTCTGGGCTACCATCTCCCCCTTTTTAATACGGATGGGCAGCGTCACGACTCTTTCATCCGGTATACATTGACCAGCCTGGCCTGCTCCGGTAAAAGGAACTGAGAATATCGAAAATACGTACGCTAGTAAAAGCGTTTGCAGGATCAATTTCCTAGTATAAATACTTATATTAGCAGTGCCTCCTATCTATTCAAAAACGTTTATGCTGAATGTCAGAAAATACCGCGTTCCGCAGGTCATCGGCTTTACTGGGATCTGTCTTAGTTTTATAATTAGCTCCTTGAATGGGATCTTTTCTTCTGCTCCTGCCTTACGGGCTTACGTACAGGGCTTTACACGACTAAGTGCCGTTCTATTTTTTATAGTAGTAACGGTTGTACTGATCAGAATCTTGAAACATAGAAGCCTAAGACTTCTTTATTTTAAAAACAGCATCTATCTCTACTGTTTCTATTTTAGTTATGTCCTCTTTCTAGTGGTTCTAGTCTATCTGTATCCCCTGTTTTAAGACAGATTTAGACCTTGTTGGTCATACAAAAAAATTGAATTATAAAAAAAGGACGACTTAACTAAGCCGTCCTTTTTTTATAATCGTAATTCGCTTACGCTTCTACTTCTTCGTGCTGAGCCCGCACTTTTACGGGTTTCAGACGGATGATCTTCATCCAGTGCAGTGTTTTGATGACCGGGTAGGTCGGATCAAATTCGTACCACTTTGAAGCAAAGTTTACCTGGTTAGGCAATTTGTGGTGGTTGTTCTGGAACAACTCGCCCATCATCAGGAAATCCAGTACCAGAGAGTTTTTCGATTTATCGTTGTTATCGTAGTTCTGGTAGCCGTACTTGTGACCGCTCCAGTTTACGATTGCTCCGTGCACGGGGCCCATCAGGAAGTGAATCGGCAACAGGAAGAAAAACGCCCAGTGCATATCAAACCAGATGAATGCGGCAATGTACAGCAAAGAATAAGCCGTACCCCAGCCAATGCGTGAAATCCAGGAATCGCCCATTTTTTCGATCGTGCTCCAGTACGGATAGTTTTTATCGAACTGAGGCTCAACTTTCGTACGACCAAACAAAATGGCGTTGTAAATGTCTTTTGTCTTCCACATCATGGTGAAGACGTTCGTAGAGTTGTGAGGTGAGTGCGGATCACGTGGTCCGTCGCTGAAAGCGTGGTGCATCCGGTGCAAAATCGCGTATCCCTTCGGACTCAGATAGCTGGATCCCTGTGAGATGTAGGTGAGCAGGTAAAAGAACCGCTCCCAGAACTTATTCATCGTAAACATCTTGTGAGCAGAGTAACGATGCAAGAAAAAGGTCTGGCTAAAAAGCGACAGGTACCAATGAATGATGAACGCTGGAAGAATGAGTTGCATTTCGGCAGATTTAATGAAGTACCAAGTACAAAGTTAATAGTCTAACCTAAGCTTTGAATACTTAGTTGCAAAAGTTTATTTTTTTTGAAAAATTGGCTAAAAATCCTGTTCAACTCACAAATTTAATGCTAAAAAGTGGTCATGGCGTAATAAACCAAATTGGCTCCCATCTGTAAGGCTTTCTGCCGAACGGGTTCCGGATCGTTGTATACGCTCTGATCCTCCCAACCGTTTCCCAGATCGCATTCGTAACTGAAGAAGCAAACCAGCCTTCCCTGCCAGATCAGGCCGTACCCTTGTGGAGCCTTGCCGTCGTGTTCGTGTACCTTGGGCAAACCATTCGGGAAGACGTATTTGGCTTTGTACAAGGGATGATTAAAAGGTACTTCCACAAAATTCAGCTCGGGGAACACCTTCTTCATCTCGCGTCGAATGAATTTCTCCAGGCCGTAATTATCGTCAATGTGCAAAAAGCCTCCGGCGATTAGATACTTACGAATATTCTGGGCCTCAGCGTCCGTGAAAACGACATTACCATGACCCGTCATATGGACAAAGGGATAATTAAAAAGCTCCGCACTCCCCGGCTCCACGATATCTTCTTCGGCCGCAATGTTGGTCTTGAGGTTCTGATTGCAGAATTTGATCAGATTGGGCAAAGACGTTTTGTTCGCGTACCAGTCGCCGCCACCTCCGTACTTCAGCTTAGCAATGCGAATCGTTTGGGCCATCGCTGGTACCGTGTTCAGGCAAAGGCCTGCCAGCCAAAGGCCCATAAGCATTCCGAGTCGTTTCATGCCTTATTGATTGAGTAGATCCAGCGTATGTACGGCAATGAGGCCGGCGGTTTCCGTACGGAGCCGGCTTTCACCTAAACTAACGGCTAAAAATCCTTTTTCTTTTGCTTCCGCAATTTCCTGTGTGGTAAAATCTCCTTCCGGACCGATCAGAATTACGTAAGAGCCACCCGGCGTAGCTCGATGCTTGAGCAACTGGCGATCTTCATTCTCCAGGTGTGCAATCAATTTCTGCCGATCGGCGGGAAGATTTTCCAAGAATGCGTCCCAGGGAATAAGGCCTTCTACCAGCGGCATCGTCAGTTTCAGGGACTGTTTCAGAGCTGAAACCGCAATTTTTTCCAGTCGGTCCAGGTGAATGGATTTTCCTTTCCAGTACCGCTCATCGGTACGACGGGTACGGATGAAACTCACCCGGTCCACCCCTACTTCCACACATTTTTCCAGCATCCATTCGATCCGATCCAGATCTTTGGTGGGGGCAATCGCCAGATGAATGGAGAATGATCGTGCCGTAGCCTCCTGCTCCACCGAGCGAATCCGTACGGAGCAGCGTTTGGGATTGGGATCGACGATTTCGGCTTCGTAGCGGAAACCCTTTCCGTCCACAATTTTCAACGTATCTCCCGTTGATAAACGAAGCACTTTTACCGCGTGCCGCGACTCCTCTTCGGATAAAAATAGCCGTTGCTGGATGTCCGGCTCATAGAATAAGTGCATAGGTACTGTAAAGCCGCAGCGAGTTTTTGTACTCACTGCGGCATAAAATTATTCTTCTTCCAGACTTTTAAAGGAATAAAGCGTTGTGTCGAGTTCTAACTGACCGGACGTAAAGTCTTTGATGAAGCTTTCAATCACTTCGTCATTAACGGCTTCTACGTTCAGGCAAATATCAAGTTCGACGCTACCTTCCTCGCTGTATTCCGTCTCCAGGTGCTCGGTTACCTTGATTTCTTCGTTTTCTTCCAGTTCTTCGATGATTTCCGTAATCAGTAGTTCCACTTCCTCGTCCACTTCATCATTGGCCTGATAGGTTTCATCCCGCTGATCCAGCGGTACGTACAGGGGATGTTCCTGCATCGCCTGACGCTCGGCTTCTTCGTACACCAAACTGCTGTGGTGTAAACGTAAGGTATACAAAACGGCGTCGTAGATTACTTCTTTTCCTTCGTGAACCCCCACAAACTGGAAATGAGCGAACTCATCGCCCGTGGGCTCGTCCATATCAGGGTCTTCCGTATAAATGAAAGAATGGCCGCTCGAGCGGATTTCGTCTTTCAGTTGCTGAATGTCTGTAGAGGAATAGCCGGAGTTTTCTGCGGTCGGCATAAGGGTGTAAGCATTGGTTTGAAAGCCAAAGTACGAAAAAAAAGCCCGCAGTCAAGCGGGCTTTTCTCGATTTTTACGCAAGAATTTGTTCAAAAACGACTCCTGAAAACCCTGAGTCCTCTCTGATTTCAAGTTTATCTAGCGAAGCATCAGTAACTCACGGTATTTCACCAGCGGCCACTCATCGTCGTCTACAATCAGTTCGAGCTTATCAACGTAGTAACGGATCTCGTCAAAATAACCCTTCACTTTCGTTCCGTAGAGGCGAGCCTGCTCCGCACTATCCTGGATGGCATTGGCCTGTTTCCGGGCTTCAGTCATTTCATCAACCAGGATCTGAATTTTGGCCGTGTACTCGGCAATCCGTTTGATGGTTTCCACCGTCGGAGCGTAGTACTTCTCCTCGATCCCAATGTCTTTCTGGCCTTTGACGTTATCCACCAGTTGCGACTGGTACTTGAGAGCCGTAGAAAGAATATGGTTGATGGCGAGATCGCCAATCACCCGTGACTCAATCTGAATTTTCTTAATGTAGTTTTCCAGCTCGATTTCGTAGCGGGCGTGCAGTTCTTTCTCCGTGAAAATATCGTATTTCTCGAAGAGTTCTGCTACTTCTTTGCGGGTGTATACGCCCAGAGCTTCCGGGGCCGAACGAATGTTCGCCAGACCGCGACGTTCGGCTTCTTCTACCCACTCGTCAGAATAGCCGTTGCCTTCGAAAATGATTCGCTTCGAAGACTTGATGTACTTCTTAAGCACTTCGACAATGGCCAGCTCTTTCTTCAGATCCGTATCGATTAATGCATCCACGTCTTTGCGGAACTGAATCAGTTGATCGGCTACAATCGTATTCAGGATCGTCATGGCCGACGCAGAGTTCGCTGAAGAACCTACCGCCCGGAATTCGAATTTATTACCCGTAAAGGCAAAAGGCGAAGTACGGTTACGGTCGGTGTTGTCGAGCAACAGCGAAGGCACTTTGTTAATACCCAGTTTCATGTATACGTTGTCGCCTTTTTCGAGTTTGAACTCGGTCATCGGCGGCATGTTTTCCAGCGTATCAATCACGCGGCTCATTTCTGAACCCAGGAAGACCGACATGATGGCCGGAGGAGCTTCGTTCGCCCCCAAACGGTGTTCGTTACCCGCCGTAGCAATGGCAGCCCGCAGCAGATCGGCGTTATCGTGTACGGCTTTCACCACGCAGACCAGGAAGCTTACAAAACGCAGGCTTTCCTTCGGTTTCGTGCTGGGGCCGAGTACGTTGATACCCGTATCCGTGGCCAGTGACCAGTTATTATGTTTACCCGATCCGTTGATGCCCGCAAAAGGCTTCTCGTGGAAGAGTACTTTGAATTTATGCCGAGCGGCCACTTTCTGCATCAAATCCATCAGCAGGGCGTTGTGATCGCAGGCCAGGTTTACTTCTTCAAACGTAGGAGCTACTTCGAACTGAGCCGGAGCTACCTCGTTGTGACGCGTACGCACGGGAATACCCAGACGCTGAGCCTCTATTTCAAACTCCACCATAAAGGCATTTACCCGCGGAGGGATCGAGCCGAAATAGTGATCTTCCAGTTGCTGACCTTTAGCCGGAGCATGACCAAATACGGTACGACCCGACATTAATAAATCAGGACGAGCATTAAAGAGGGCTTCGTCAATCAAGAAATATTCCTGTTCGGCTCCGAGCGTAGGGATGGTCTTCTCCGTATTCCGGTCGAAGTACTCGCTCATCACTTTCGTGGCTGCTTTATCAATCAGCTCAATGGATTTCAGCAGCGGCGTTTTGTAGTCCAGAGCCTCGCCCGTGTAGGCAACAAACACACTCGGAATACAAAGCGTAGAGGTACCGGCCGCATTTTCCATAATAAAGGCGGGCGACGAAGGATCCCAGGCCGTATAGCCACGAGCTTCGAAGGTACTCCGGATTCCACCGTTGGGGAATGAACTGGCGTCGGGCTCCTGCTGTACCAGAGCCGAACCTTTGAATTTCTCAATCGCCTTACCCGTTCCCGGTACAATATCAAAAAAGGCATCGTGTTTCTCAGCCGTAGTACCCGTCAGGGGCTGAAACCAGTGCGTATAGTGGGATGCTCCCTTCGAAACGGCCCATGACTTCATCGCAGCGGCTACTTCATCGGCCGTATCACGATCAATTTTATGTCCTTCTTTAATGGACTTCGTAATTCGCTGAAACGTATCGGGGCTCAGCAGGGAACGCATCGCCTCTTCGTTGAAGATTAAACTACCAAAGTACTCGGTCACTTTTTCCGAGGGGACTTTGACAGGAGTTAACTGGCGGGACTGTGCCAGATCTAACGCTTTAAAACGTGCTAATGCCATAAAATGGGGATTAGTGTCGGGGTATTGAAAATAAAACGGGTTTAGTTTGGCCAGCGGCCAATGGGGTAATCAGTCGAAATGCAAAACTGCAAAAAATAACTCTTCCCTAGCCATCTTCTTGGTAAAATACAATTTTAAACTAAGCAAAATGGCCATATACTGATTTCTCTACTAATGTAAATAATAGATTCTATTTTTTAAGTACAGCCCTTAAAATCGGCTTTAATTTGTTAAAATTCGTTCGATTTGATCATGATTACCGCTTAAAAATGAAAATTTAGTTAAAAATCAGATTTTTTCAGTCTTCAACAAAAATATATAGTGATTATATAAAGATTTTGTTGCATATTTTATATAAATCGAAAGATTTTGATAGAAATATTGAGATTTAGCCAAATAATGATTTGGAAAATACGCATAAACCGGATTAGATTTGAACCATCAATTGAACGGATCGTTTCATTTTACATTTATAACAAAACCATGGCAAAAGCTAAATTGGAGTATATCTGGCTCGACGGTTACAAGCCCATGCAAAGCCTCCGCAGCAAAACGAAAATCGTTGACGACTTTTCGGGTAACTTGGAAGAACTCGACATGTGGTCTTTTGACGGTAGTTCTACCGAGCAAGCTCCAGGTCGCTCTTCTGATTGCTTATTAAAGCCGGTATTTGTTTGCAAAGACCCTGCTCGTTTGGGTGGCAATGGCTGGTTGGTGATGTGTGAGGTACTGAACGCAAATGGTACGGCTCACGAATCAAACGGTCGTGCAACGATTGACGACGATGACAACGATTTCTGGTTCGGTTTTGAGCAGGAGTACTTCCTGTGGGATCCCGCTACCAACAAACCTCTGGGCTTCCCCGCGGGTGGTTACCCCGGTCCTCAGGGTCCTTACTATTGCAGCGTAGGTGCGGGTAAGGCCGTAGGTCGCGATATCGTAGAAGAACACCTCGAACTTTGCCTTCAGGCTGGTTTGAACGTAGAAGGTATCAACGCTGAAGTAGCCATGGGTCAGTGGGAATTCCAAGTATTCGCCAAAGGTGCCAAACAGGCTGGTGATGAAACCTGGATCGCTCGTTACCTGCTCGAACGCGTTGGCGAAAAATATAATGTAGCTATCAACTGGCACTGCAAACCCCTGGGAACGCTCGATTGGAACGGTTCAGGTATGCACGCCAACTTCTCGAACACGGTACTGCGTACGTCAGGTAGCAAAGAAGCTTACGAAACGATCCTCGAAGCCTTCCGCCCTGTTGTGAAAGAGCACGTTGCTGTATACGGTCCTGATAACCACCTCCGTTTGACGGGTAAGCACGAAACGGCTGCCATCAACAAATTCTCCTGGGGTATCTCCGATCGTGGTTCATCCATCCGTGTCCCCATCGCTACGGTAGAACGTGGCTGGAAAGGCTGGCTGGAAGATCGTCGTCCGAATTCGGCTGCCGATCCTTACAAAGTAGCCGCTCGTATCATCAAAACGGTGAAGAGTGCTGAAGTGGAATAACATTTCCCCCAAATAGATTTTGCCCCCGATTTGGATCGGGGGCTTTTTTTTTAGCTCTAACTGAACAAATTAGGTAATTTTGCACCTTATAGGAAAGTTACGTTTCCGTAGGGGGGCTTTAGCTCAGGAATCTTTTCGAATGGCTGTGCTATATAAGCTCGGGTTCGTACTAGCTACCACTCCCCTGTTCATCCCTTTATTCTTCCGCGTAGGAAGAGGTCACCATGAAAAAAGTAGCATTTTATACCCTAGGCTGTAAGTTAAACTTTTCCGAAACGTCGACGATTGCCCGAAGTTTCGAAGAGAAGGGTTATCAACGCGTAGAGTTTAATCAGAATCCCGACATTTTCATTATCAATACCTGTTCCGTTACGGAAAACGCCGATAAGAAGTGCAAGAAGATTGTACGGGAAGCTCAGCGGATCAACCCGGATGGATACGTGGCGATTCTGGGCTGTTACGCTCAGTTGAAACCCCAGGAAATTGCCACCATTCCCGGAGTGGATGCCGTATTAGGAGCGGCGGAAAAATTCCGGCTGATGGAACTGATCGATGATTTTCGCAAGGAACCTACCGGAACGGCCCGGGTGTATAATTCGAATATTGAAGAAGTACTGGATTATCACGCCAGCTACAGCCTCAACGACCGGACGCGTACCTTTTTGAAGGTACAGGACGGTTGTGATTACCCCTGCTCCTACTGTACCATTCCCCTGGCCCGTGGGGCAAGCCGCAGTGATACCATTGCAAATGTGGTCAAAGCCGCCCGCGAAATTGCCGAACGCGGCGTGAAGGAAATTGTACTGACGGGAGTGAACATCGGCGACTTCGGGATCCAAAACGGCATTCGTCACGAACGTTTTGCGGACCTGGTTAAAGCCCTGGACGCCGTAGAAGGCATTGAACGATTCCGCATTTCGTCCATCGAACCGAATTTGCTCACGGACGAGATTCTGGAATTCATTAGTACCTCCCAGCGTTTCGTACCGCATTTCCACGTACCGCTGCAATCGGGAAGTAACAAAGTGCTGGGTCTGATGAAACGTCGGTACAAACGCGAACTGTACGCCGACCGGGTTGCCAAAATCAAGGAACTCATGCCGCACGCCTGCATTGGCGTGGACGTGATCGTGGGGCACCCGGGTGAAACGCCTGAGCTTTTTCTGGAAACGTATCAGTTTTTGCAGGAATTACCGATTTCGTATCTGCACGTGTTTACGTATTCGGAGCGGGCCTCTACCCACGCCCTGGACATTAAGCCCATTGTTCCTTCACAACAACGGGCCGAACGGTCAAAAATGCTGCACATTTTATCCGAGAAAAAGCGGCGGGCTTTTTACGAAAGCCAGTTGGGCCGCGTATCCGATGTTTTATTTGAAGAAGAAATCGAAAACGGACAAATGCAGGGCTGGACGGAAAACTACGTTCGGATCACGGCTCAATATGATCCCTTGCTGATCAACGAAATCAAAACCGTACAATTGACCACCATCGCCGAAAACGGATTAGTACAAGTAAGCGAACCGGAATTGATGATCGTACATAGCTAGTAACCAATCGTTGGTACTGGAATAATAAAAGGGAGTCCCGCAATGCAGGACTCCCTTCCTTATTCTATGCAACAAAACCACCGGCAAACCGGTGGATTTGTTGGGGTTGAGGCTTAGGCCTCCATTAAAAATTCATCGTGTTGACTTACATCCAGACCCAGTTTTTCGTCATCGTCATTCACACGCAGGGGCAGAATTTTGTCCGTCAGCCACAGTAAGGCGTACGACAGTGTGAAGGCGAAGATCGATACCAGTACCAGAGCAATCATGTGTGCTTTGAAGGTGTCGAAAGCTCCGTAAGCCAGACCATCTACGGCAACGGCAGAGTTTACTTTGCCGCTGGCGAAGATCCCCGTCATGATCAGACCAACCATACCACCGATACCGTGGCAGGGAAATACGTCGAGCGTGTCATCCAGAGAACCTTTAGCTTTCAGGTGAGCAAAGTAGTTGGAAGTAATACCCGCTATCAAACCAATGAACAGAGCAACGGGGATCGTAACAAAACCAGCGGCGGGTGTAATCGCGACCAGACCTACTACGGCACCGATACAGAAACCAAGCGAAGATACTTTTTTACCTTTTGCTGCATCAAACAGTACCCAGGCCAGACCAGCCGTGGCGGCTGCAAAGTTAGTCGTAGCGAAAGCGGATACGGCTAAAGGCGTAGCTCCTACCGCTGAACCCGCGTTGAAACCAAACCAGCCGAACCACAGCAGAGCCGTACCTAACAGTACGAAAGGAATGTTGGCGGGGGGCAGGAAGTTCGCTTCCATGTGTGACTTCCGACGTTTCAGGTACATGGCACCAGCTAAAGCAGCCCAACCAGCCGACATGTGTACCACGGTACCACCAGCAAAATCCAGTACACCCAGTTTGAAAAGGAAACCTTCAGGATGCCAGGTCATGTGAGCTAATGGACTGTACACGAAAATGCTGAACAAAATCATAAACAGTACGTAGCTACGGAAGTTGATCCGCTCGGCCATTGAACCCGTTACGAGGGCAGGGGTAATTACAGCAAATTTCAGTTGGAATAGAGCGAACAAAGCCAGAGGGATGGTGGGTGCCAGTGACCAGGGCTTACTTTCGAGTACGCCATTCCACATGAAATAGGTCATGGGATTACCGACAAAACCGTAATCACCAATTTTAATCGAATCACCGAAGGCCAGACTGAAGCCAATCACTACCCACAGTACGGAAATGACTCCCATACCAATAAAACTCTGGAACATGGTGGAAATCACGTTTTTCGCGTTCACCATTCCGCCGTAGAAATACGCCAGACCGGGCGTCATCAGCAGTACAAAAGCTGAAGCAACAATCATCCAGGCCATGTCACCGGAATTAAGCCCTTCGGTATTGATTTGAGCAGGAAGGGTAGGCATGAGCACACCCAGAATACAGACCGCAGTCAGAATAAGCAATGGAACGTACGATGGTTTTTGCATAGAAGATTAGGATTTACTGATACGAAATGAGGAGTTGTGTATGAAAAAGATCAACTGGTTAGAATTTAACAATGGCGTGTAGACCAAAGGTAGACTGACTGTTTTTGGTATAATTTCCGTCGCTATCCTCGAACTTCTGTACCGATCCAGCCAGCTTAGGATACGCATCGAGGCGGAACTCAGGTTTAATGATCAAGTGACCATCGGCCAGGGTAAAGTTTCCGGTTACGGTAAAGGAATTTACCGAAGTGCCCTTCCCCGTAGCATCGACTACGGCCCGGTCACCTTCCTTGTTATCAAAATATTCGTAGCGAACGCCTAAGCCAAAGACTTCAGAAAAAGCGTAATTACTGTAGATAGCAGCACCACCCCACTTATTGGTCTGCGAACGGGCCGTATTGGTTTCAGTAATTTCCACTTTGTTTGTACCGTAAGCCGCATTCAGACCCAGGTAAAATTTGTCGCTAATCTGGTAGGTAGAAGTTAAATCAAATAAAGAATAGTAATAGCCTTTGGGTGTTTTTCCAGTTGCCGTTCGCTCATTGCTACCCATCCAGTTCACGTAAACATTCCAGTTCGTTGCCGGCGAGAAGAAGAACTGAGAAATGATTCCCTTGGCTTTATTATTATCGTTCAGGTTATCAATGTTATTGACTACCCCCGCCATCAAATACGCCCGATCGCTAAAGGAATACTGAGCTTTGGCCCCAACGTGGTAGAAAGGACCATTATTGAAGAGATTCGAGAGGGAGTAGTTAAAGTTCACCGGGGCATCAATGACTTCGTACCCGATGTGTGTACCGAACTGACCAGCCGTCACCGAAAATTTATTTGAGAATTTATATGTTAGATAGGCCTGTTTGATGGCTAATGAAGTAGAAGTAGCACCACCACCTAAGGGACCAACCACATTACCATAGTTACCAATATCGGCATTGGGTCCAAACGTCAGATCGGCCACGGCATCAATCTTATCATTCGTATAGGCGACTTTCGTTTGAATCAAACCCAGCGAAAACTGACCCGACTTCTGATCGAAGGCCCGGGCATTGCCCGGCGTCATTACTGACGGCACATCAGAGCTAGGGCCGGATGTACCTAAATTACTACGGGAGGCGGGGTTATTAAAGTTGAACATATAATAGGTGTCCAGATAGCCCGAAAACGTAATTTTTCCTTCTTCTTTCTTCTCTTTTTTCTCCTGCTCTTCGGTGGGTTTCTTTTCGTCCGTAGGCTGCGTTGAGCTGGGTTGTGTTTTAGCTTTCGGTTTATCCGTATAATCCGGATAAACTTCAGCAAATACGGGATTCAAACAAAACAAAGAAAAAACTGAAATTACGGCCTTTTTCATTATATAATTCTGTTTACGTGTCAGGTAAAGAATGGTTTGAAAACGATTCAAATATTCATTCAAAATTGATAACACGCAAATTTTATGTTCAAATATAAAGCATTTACCGAATAAAATTTGAATATTCTTTAATTGTTAATATAAAAAGTTGTTAGTTTACTATACATATATCAAATAGTATGCAAACATATTATTTCGATTGTAAGTTAATTTACAAAATATTTTAAAAATTAACCTATGTTAGTCACTCCTCGTATAGTGCAAAAAAAAGAACGGCCGTTCGAGCCGTTCTTTTTTCAAAGGTTTTGGGAAGTAGAGAGGGAAAACCAAGCGGCGTCAATACTCAATCCCAATAAAAAAACCGCCTCCTGAGAAGACGGTTTTCATAAATACCTGTATGCTTGTCTATTCGTTATGCAGCCATGATTTTTTGGCCATAAGCGTATCCTCATCCTCTTCATTATCGGGATCAGGCACGCAGCAATCTACCGGACATACCGCTGCACACTGGGGCTCTTCGTGAAACCCGATGCACTCGGTACACTTATCCGTAACGATATAGTAAAATTCTTCAGAAAAGGGACTCTGAGTTTCTTTCGCACTCATCACGGTCCCGTCGCCTAATTCGACGTCCACCAAAGCAGTACCTCCCGCAAACGTCCACGAAACCCCGCCTTCGTAAATAGCGGTATTGGGGCATTCGGGTTCGCAGGCACCACAATTGATGCACTCGTCGGTAATCATGATGGCCATGTCAGTCGCGTTTAGTAATTTCGTAGCCTATTAATCCAATCGGGTTACAAATGTAACTAAATAAAGTTCGGGTCTCAAAAAAAACTCGACAAACCGACTCGGTTATCACTTATTGAAGATAAAATATGCAATTATCGGATCGAATACAGGCGTTTGTCCAACTGGGAAATTGGCTCAGCAGCGAGAGCGGCAAACAGGAACAGCAGGAATGGGCCGAAATCGCGTATCGTAAAAACGGCTGGTTTATTCCGGAACTGGTCGTGAAGAGTTTACAGGAATTGGCTCAGCACTTTCTCACGCTCGATCATTTGACTGCCTGGGCGGATCGCTACCCTGCGTTAGCCCAGGAGCGTAGCCCCCGGAAAGTTGGTTTGATTCTGGCGGGCAATATTCCCGCCGTTGGTTTTCATGATATTCTCTGTGTACTCATTGCCGGGCATCATGCGTACCTGAAGCCTAGTTCACAGGATGAAATTCTGATCCGGGCTTTACTGAAAAGACTGGTAGAGTTCGAACCACGGTTTGCCAATTATCTGACGTACACGGAATTAATGAAGGAAATCGACGCCATTATCGCAACGGGTTCTGACAATTCCGCCCGGCACTTCCATTACTACTTTGCCCATAAACCGCACCTGATTCGGAAAAACCGTACGTCCGTAGCGGTGCTTTCGGGTAACGAAACGTCCGAAGAACTACTGGGTTTGGGCCGTGACATTCTGACGTATTACGGACTCGGCTGCCGGAATGTTTCGAAAGTATACGTGCCGAACGAATACGACTTCACGCCCTTCTTTGAGGCAATTGCCTCGCTGGAAACCGTCAGCAACAACCATAAGTACGTTCATAATTACGACTACAATCGTTCCATTTACCTGGTGAACCGCGTGCCCTTCCTTGATAACGGCTTTTTGTCCGTTACCGCAAGTGATACATTGGTCTCTCCTATTTCGGTATTGTTTTACGAACGCTATGGTACCGTTGCCGAGGTCGAGGCCAAACTTGCCGAGCAATCGGAGAAGATTCAGTGCGTGGTCGGTACTACGATTCCAGCTAGTATTCCCTTCGGTCAAACCCAATCGCCCGAACTTTGGGATTACGCCGACGGCGTGGATACCCTTCAGTTTTTGATTGAGCTGCCCTAACCTACTCAATCATTACTTCCATTCAGTTCGACGCTTCCGAAAACGTCCTGTTTTCGGAAGCGTTTTTTTATAAGTTGGTTCGCACCCGGAACGCCAGTCCCTTGTACTGCCCATTTTGAAAGGTACCCAGCACTTCCGCTCCGAACACCTTCAGAATGCCCCCAAACCCGTAACCAATTTCTACATGATTAACTTCTTTAGTGTTGAGAAAGTGGACCTGTAGGCTTTCCTTGATGCCGTATAACCGGAGGGGTGTAATTTGCGTAAGCAGAAACTTCCGGAATTCGTACAGCCCATGAGCTTCGAGGTAACGGCTAGCCGTGCTGAATCGGTAAAAGGGAAGGTTGCGGAAGTTGTTGAGGCCCGGATTCTGAAAGATGATCTCATTTCCGTTGAAGTGGCGGTAATCGGTAAAGTACAGCGGTTTATTCAGAAACGTACCCGCCTGCACAGCGTATGAGAAGGAATTTCGCAGAATGCTAAGCTCATCCCGTATCCCCAATTCGATCTGATTAAATGATTGCCCGCCCGTCCAGCCGTGTCGATACGCTCCGGTGAGCTCGGGTGAGCGGTTGGAAAGTGTATACCGTCGTCCATTCATAATGGCTGCTTTGGCCAGAGGTCGGTACGAAAAGTCCATCGTTAGTACAGTGGCCTGATGACGAGGAAAAGCCGTTTGGTTGGCCAACGCTCTATTTTCAGGATCGTTGGAAGTAAAGGCAACATCCGGCCGGTCTACCCAGCCTCGGGAAACGTTATTCGTCAGGGCATTCCGCTCCTGCCAACTCAACGCCGCCGACACGGAGAGCCGGTTCCCCAATTTCTGCGTTCCGGCTAGCGTTAGGTACGACTTTTCGTAAAGCTTCATGTAATTCCGTTCCTGAAAAAGCGTATAAAAAGTATTCAGGGATTCCGGGATGGGATTCGCCGGATTGAACTGAAACACATTGCGGCCTCCACTGAGTCGTACCGATGTATTTTCAACGGTGTACCCCAGGGAAAGTCCCCCGTTGAGTCGCTGGCGGGCAAACGAATACCGCCCCGCCAACGAAGCATTCCAACTTTTGACCTTCGAGAGCCGTTCCACGTAACTGAGTCTGGTTTTCAGTACGTATCCTTCCACGGCATTGAAAAATTCACCTTTGGTCAGATCAAACACGGGCGACTCAAAGGTTAGTACCCGTGGATACCACTCCAGCTCCTTTCGTTGCCCATACCGATACGTATGGCCGGTGAGTAACTGCATGAATTTAAACCTGGGCAGGTTTCGAATGGAATCTTTCCGAATTTTCACTTCGTTGGCTTTGTACAGGCTATCGGCTCGCTGGTAGCCCTGCGTTTCCAGGTTCGTCAGGGGCACTTGCCGCTCCCCTTCCCAGAAAGTTGAAGGTCGTTTGCGGGCCAGGGTATCAATTTCGAACGACCAGTTCCGCGTGACGGTAACGTCTTCCCCCGCCTTTTTCCGCTCCTTCCGGTCTTCTTTTTCCAGTTGGTTCACCATTTTTCGCAACTGCTTACGAGTCGCCTGCGTGGGTGCGGGTGTGTTGGCTTTACGCAGGGTTGCCGCTATTTCCTTATCAATTTTCTCATCGACTACTTCCGGAATCTGGTGATACCTGGGGTTCAGCTTGACCTGATAATTACGAACCGACGTAATGTAGCGGGTTTCGCCTTTTGCTCCGAGAATATTGATTTTGGCGGTCGTCTCCAGCTGTACGGGCATCCAGACGCCCTCAAAAGGTGAGAATAATTGCCGGATGCCGTACTGCGTCCCGGTTTCGTCCTGAAAGTTAAAGTCCAGACTATGAATACTCCAGCTCCCTTCGATCAGATTCAGCGTACCATCCAATACGTTGAGGCCTTTGCTGCGGGGCGTTACTTTAATTTTGTTGACGACCAATCCCCGATCATTAAAGAAACCCAGGTATTCGAAGCGGTACATTCCAAACGCTTTCGGCGACAGAGGAGAGACGATTTCGCCCAGCATCGGATTATAAAAGCTCAGACGGGCAAAATTGATGGCTGGATTGCTGCCCGGTGGTAAATTCGAGCGAATGGATACTACTTTTTCGGTCACCTGGTTGGGCTGGCGAAAGTTCAGGTCATTGATTGATTCCAGAATATACGTGGTCCCTACCTGCAGGTTGGCTTTCTTGAGGGCATCCTCAAATAGAAAAGGAACTTTCTCAATCCGGAAATTTCCTTTCACGTATGTGCGAGCCGACCAGGTATCTACTTCCAGCTGATGGAAACGAGCCGTAGCGATGGCCTTCCGCATGATCGTATAAGCGGGGTCTTCCTTGCTCTTCCCAATTCGTACTTCGGCTAACTTAATCGCGATTTCCTGCAAAGCTACGTTCAGGTTCTGCCAGTCGGCGGAGACCTCTACTTTTCGGGTTTCGGTCTGGTGATTGAGGTACTGAAACTGTAGTTCGTACGCACCCGGTTTCAGGGCAATTTCGTACTTCCCCTCTCCGTTTGACATGGTTCCCGTCGAAGTACCTTTTACCTGAATGGAAGCATAGGGAAGTATTTCGCCACTTTTACTGGTAATCGTTCCCCGGATACCCTGAGCCCGGGCATGACTGAAAAGAAAGCAGATAAAAATAAGGAAGAGAAGTTTTTTCACCGGAAAACGGTTTAATGGTCTTTCGTCAATATGCAAAAAACAACGAAAGGGTTGCATGGACTCGGATTCAGGCAGGCACAAAATCATAGGAAAATGAAAAACCCACTCCCCCTGCCCGGTCCTATCACCAACCCTCATTGCTTTACACTTTGCCATCAAAAGTTACTGATTTCCAATGGGTTTCAAAACAATACCACTATCAATCGACGTGATTATATCAAAATTAAACGTTACTAAAACGTTATAAAAACTAATAAATCAAAACTGAATGTAATTGCTACGTATCAGAATTGATCGTTGAAAGCCCATTGTAAAAAGGCTGGCATTACGGCTCCCCACGTTTCCGGATTATGCTGTCCGCCCTCTACTTCCAGATAAATAAAATCCGTTTCCCGTATATACCCCTTCCTTTCCAGTTCATACATTAGATCATACGTATCGTCAATGGCATCAATGATACCATTGTTATTTCGATCGTCCTTTTCATCATCGGTTCCCGCTTCAAACCAGAATTTTAGAGCGGGTTTCCCAATCGTGTTTCGGATCTGAACGTGCATGATCCGGTCATTGGCATCATCGTAGCCTTCGTCATACGCCCGACTTCGCCACCAGAGTGCTCCCGAGAAAACGCCCACCTTCGAGAATACGTCCGCATGATTCCAGCACACATCCAGAGCTGAAAGTCCACCCAGTGAGAAGCCCGCATACACCCGGCTCTCCCGCTCTTTTCGAACGCGAAAGTGCGTTTCAACGTACGGCACCAGTTCATGGAGTACAAATTGGGTATGAGCACCTGCCCGATCACCCCTCCCCTTGTAGTCGGGCTGGTAAGCGGTTCCGTATTCCGAAAGCCGCCGTTCATTCGCATGGATGCCCACGACCAGCAAACCGGGCATTTGATTTTTCTGGTATAACTTTTCTAGGGTCTCCTGAAGCCGCAACCGTTCAAAATCCTGCCCGTCATTGAGGTACAGGGTGGCGTACAGCTGGGTAGACGATTTATAATCCGGGGGGAGCAAAAACGTCAGGGAAACTGGTCGCTCCAAGGAATGGGAAGTTAGCGTTACCGCATGACTCGTGACAGTGAATAGATGCAAGGGCGTAGAATTAAAATCAGTCGACGTGCTTTTCCGCTGGAAATCAGTACACGGCGGGTAAAAATGGGTAAGTTACGAGTTATTTCAAGACCGAACAAGTGCAGTAAACCAAATTAAATTTTACTCAAACTTGATTTACTTCTTTATTGGAGGCAAAACAAGCTTAAAAACCCATTAATTATTTGGATTCTTTAAAAATCGAAATAATCTTGTAGGCTCTAACTTCATCAGCTAGTGAACGAACAGTACATTAAGTATTACTCGCATTCTCTCCATCGGGATATTGAGTTATTGGTGTTTGGACATTGGGGCTATCCGGTTTTAGTATTTCCGACCAGCCAGCATCGTTACTATGAAGCGAAAGATGTGCAATTGGTAGAATCCGCCCGCTCGCTCATTGAAGCCGGTAAAATCAAGTTATACTGCGTCGATACGATTGATTCGGATTCCTGGTACGCCCGGCATTTACACCCTTCGGACCGGGTCTATCAGGCTAGTTTGTACGACCGTTTTCTGAACGAAGAACTGATTCCCTGGATGCAACACGAAAACCATACGCCTACCGTCGCCGTGAGTGGATGTAGTTTCGGTGGTTTTCATGCGGCCAACGTGGCGTTTCGCCATCCCGAGAAAGTCTCGCATCTCTTTACGATGGGAGCCGCTTTTGACATTCGAAATTTCATGGACGGCTATTACGATGACAACGTCTATTTCAATAATCCACCCGATTATCTGCCCCATTCCCATGACGCAAACCTGTGGCGGATGCAGATTATTTTGGGTACCTGTATCTCCGATTTTTGCCGGCCTTCTACCGAGCATCTTTCGCAAATTCTGAGTACCAAACAAATTCCACACTGGCTCGACGTGCGGTGGCACGGTACCCACGACTGGCCCATCTGGCGGGAAATGTTTCCCGAATACCTCGCAAAAATTTAAACCCTTTAGCATCCGTACTAACGGACCCCAACCACTCCCTTTTCTTATGAAAAAAATCGGTATTCTCCACGGTATGGAAAACACCTTCCCGGCGGCTTTTGTGGAACGAGTTAATCTGATCGCCCCCGAAGGAATTAGGGCTGAGCCCGTCAGCGTTGGGAAAGTAGTACAGGGTGAAGCCAGTGAGTATGCCGTGATTGTTGATCGGATTTCACAGGATGTCCCTTTTTATCGTTCGTACCTGAAAAATGTGGCTCTCACGGGTACTATTGTTATCAATAATCCTTTCTGGTGGAGTGCGGACGAGAAGTTTTTTAATAACGCTCTGGCTACCAAAATTGGCGTTCCGGTGCCGAATACGGTATTGCTGCCCTCGAAAGTACGACCCGACGACACGCAGGAAACTTCATTCCGAAATCTGGCCATGATGCCCTGGGAGGAGATTTACCAGTACATCGGATTTCCGGCCTTCATGAAGCCGCACGCGGGCGGTGGCTGGAAAAATGTCTATAAAGTAGATAATCCGGACCAACTCTTCCAGGCCTATGATGAAACGGGTCAGTTGGTCATGCTTCTGCAGGAAGCCATTGATTTCGAATCGTACTATCGTTGTTATTGCATTGGCGGCAAGCATGTCCGAATCATGCCTTATGAGCCCCGTAACCCGCATCACCTCCGCTACGCCGCAGATTTCCCGGAAAACCCGGCGTTAATGAAAACGATGGAAGACTACGTCCTTCGTCTCAACCGGGCATTGGGTTACGACTTCAATACGGTCGAATTTGCCGTGCGGGATGGTATACCTATTGCCATCGACTTCTGCAATCCGGCTCCCGATGCCGATGTGTATTCGGTAGGAGAAACCAACTTTGAGTGGGTGGTAGAAACGGCCGCAGCTTATGCCATCGAACGGGCACTCACTTATGAAGAAGGCAAACTCAATTTAACCTGGGGCGATTTCACCAAAGCCGGCGTAACGAATCAGCCGCTGACGAGTTTTTAGGGGAGGTTTGAGGAGTTTAAGCGGGTTTAAGGTTTGAAATTAGATTTAAAGTTTGAAGCACATTTGATGGTTTGAAACTGCCTGTGTATGAATCTTTTCAAACCTTGAACGTTCATCAAACCATTTCAAACTTTAACCTCCTCAAACCCACTCAAATTTACCCCAGTCCACCTCTGTATCATTCCAATTCCTCAGCCCTTATGCCCGTATTTACCCTTGGCATTGAAGAAGAGTTTCAAACCATAGATCCCGAAACCCGCGAACTTCGCTCGCACATGAGCAAGATTGTGGACGGTGGAAAAATTATCCTGCAGGAACGGGTCAAGGCAGAAATGCACCAGGCCGTTGTGGAAGTGGGTACGAACATCTGTACCAACATTCAGGAAGCCCGCGAGGAAGTCACGTACTTACGCCGGGAAATCATGGAGCTGGCCGACAAGCAGAATCTGCGGATTGCGGCGGCGGGTACGCACCCTTTCTCTGATTGGGTGGATCAGCTCATTACGCCCAATCCCCGGTACGACCAGCTTATCAGCGAAATGCGGGATGTTGCCCGTTCCAACCTCATTTTTGGCCTGCACGTGCACGTCGGCATACCGAGCCGCAACGAAGGACTGGAAATCATGAATGCCGTCCGGTATTTTCTTCCGCACGTCTATGCCTTAAGTACCAACTCGCCCTTCTGGTGCGGACGTGACACGGGCTTCAAAAGCTACCGTTCCAAGGTATTCGACAAGTTCCCGCGTACGGGTATTCCCGAGTTTTTCAATACCGCCAACGAATACGACGAGTACATCAACTTACTGGTCAAGACTAATTGTATTGACGA
This sequence comes from Siphonobacter sp. BAB-5385, assembly GCF_002261125.1. Classification (NCBI taxonomy): domain Bacteria; kingdom Pseudomonadati; phylum Bacteroidota; class Cytophagia; order Cytophagales; family Cytophagaceae; genus Siphonobacter; species Siphonobacter sp. BAB-5385. The sequence continues at coordinate 64,441 of NZ_NMPS01000050.1, forward strand.
CGGGAAGAAAATCTGGTGGGACATTCGCCTGCATCCGCATTTCGATACGGTTGAGTTTCGCATCTGTGACATTCCCATGCGGGTGGATGAAACCATTTGTTTGGCGGCTCTCATGCAGGCTCTGGTGGTGAAAATTTACAAATTGATGCGGCAGAATCTGAACTTCCGGCTTTACCGCAAGGCTCTTATCAGTGAAAACAAATGGCGGGCTGCCCGGTACGGAATTTCGGGTAAACTGATTGATTTCGGCCGTCAGGAAGAAGTACCTTACGAAACGCTCGCTCAGGAATTAATGGAGTTTGTGGACGACGTACTCGATGAACTCGGCAGTCGCAAAGAGGTGGAATACATCAATACGATTTTGAAGATGGGTACGGGAGCCGACCGGCAGTTGGCCGTCTGGGAACGGACGCAAGACCTTAAAAGTGTAGTGGATTACATCGTCGAAGAAACCCGGCACGGGATTCGATAAAAGGCTGTGTTTTTGCGAACGTATACCGATCTTTACCTTTTATTTTTCAGCTTTTTGAACCACAAAAAGTGATAAGTCATTAACTACGAGTAGATTAACTTGGTTTTATGAAGCAGATACGGTTGGCCATTCTGGATTTATATAATGGTGTTCCTAATGAAGGAATGCGATGTATTCAGCAATTAGTACAGGAATTTTCGGAGGAAATTGGCGGCTGCGTCGTGCAAATTTTTGACGTTCGGCAGCAAGGTGAGTTACCCGCTCTGGCCGATTTTGACATTTTCATCTCGACGGGCGGGCCTGGAAATCCACTCGAAACGGGTGATTGGGGTACGGCTTATTTCGATCTGATTGATCAGATTTTTGAACACAACAAAACGCAGACTGCCAAGAAATTTTTACTGCTTATCTGTCACTCGTTCCAGATGGTGAGTCATCACCTGGGCATTGGTACGGTAACGCGTCGCAAATCGACCAGCTTCGGTACATTCCCAATTCATAAAACGGCCAATGGCTACGACGAGCCGTACCTGGAATTACTCCCTGATCCCTTCTGGGCCGTGGATTCGCGGGATTACCAGATCATCAATGCCAACTTTTCCCGTATTGATGCCATCGGAGCAAAAGTACTTTGCCGGGAAAAAATTCGTCCGCACGTGCCGCTGGAACGGGCGATTATGGCGGTACGGTTTTCACGCGAAGTATTCGGTACGCAGTTTCACCCCGAAGCTGATGCCGTGGGGATGTTACGCTACTTCCAGCAGCCCGAGAAACAGAAACAGGTCATTGATGAGCACGGTTACGAGAAGTACCAGAACATGGTCGATCACCTCAACGATCCGGATAAAATTCTGCTGACGGAATCGGTTATTATTCCGACGTTTTTGCGGGATGCCTACCATAAACTGGCTGCTAACTAATCCCCTACCGCACTCTTTATCCATTCGCTATGATTTCAACGATTCGTCGGAGTTATAATGCCGCTTTTTCGGAAGAAAAGTACCAGGAATTTCTGGATTCGATTCACCAGGACTGGCCCAACCAACTGGAATTCCGTCTGGCCGAAACGCCCGTATTTGTTCCGGCTTCCTTACGCGAAAAGCTCGTTACGGCCTGCGAATCGTTTATTGATACCATCACCGCTCCGGATTTCAAAGCAAAGACCGAGGCGGCCATTCCACCGGATCAGCGGGTTCCTAATGAAAATGAACATACGCATTTCCTGGCGATTGACTTTGCCGTATGCAAAGATGAAAACGGCGAATTAGTACCCCAACTGATTGAATTGCAGGGCTTCCCTTCGCTGTTTGCGTTTCAGGGCTATTTACCGGAGAAGTTTAAAGAGCACTTTTCGATCCCGGACTCGCTGATCTGGAATTTCGGCGGGTACGATTTCGAGGCTTATGTAACGAAACTTAAAGACCTCATTCTGGACGGCGAAGATCCCGCTCACTGCGTTCTGCTGGAAATCTTTCCGGAAAAACAGAAAACCCGCGTGGATTTTGCCGTTACGGAAAAGCTACTGGGAATCCGGTCGGTTTGCTTTACCAAGATTCAAAAAGAAGGTCGAACGCTTTATTACGACCGGGATGGGGTCAAAACACCGATTCGCCGGATGTACAACCGACTGATTTTTGATGATCTGTTGCACTATCCAGACATGCCGGTATCCTATCAACTGACGGACGACGTAGATGTCACCTGGGTGGGGCATCCCAACTGGTTTTTCCGGATTTCGAAATACATTCTTCCCCTGCTGAATTCTCCGTACGTACCTCAGGCACGGTACGTGAGCGATTTTCAGGGTCAGTTTCCCGAAAATCTGGATGATTACGTACTCAAACCCCTGTTCAGTTTCGCGGGGATGGGCGTCAATCTACATCCAACGGCCGAATTGCTAGCTGCTCTTCCTGATCCGGAACATTACATTCTCCAGAAAAAAGTGAAGTACGAGCCCGTCATTGAGGCTCCCGACGGTGGGGTGAAGTGTGAAATCCGGATGTTGTATGTTTGGCCCGATCAGGCGAAACGGCCCGAGTTACTCACGAGTTTAAGCCGCCTGAGTCGCGGCGAAATGATTGGCGTTCGCTTCAACCAGAATTTTACCTGGGTAGGCGGAACGGCCTGCTTTTTTGAACCCTAACGCGGGTTTTGTGATTACCTTTTTATGCATCAACGACAGCTTTTCTTAAATCACCTGGCCCAAACGTCGGATTTTCCGCTGGCTCTGGAAATCGAAAAAGCCGAAGGAATCTGGTTATACAGTCCCGACGGAAAGGCGTATATGGATTTGATTTCCGGCATCGGTGTTTCCAACGTCGGTCATCGGCATCCGAAAGTGGTTCAGGCCATCAAACATCAGGTGGATCATTACCTGCATACGCTGGTTTATGGCGAATATGTACAGGCTCCGCAAGTCTTACTGGCTCAGGCTCTGGTCGAAACGCTAGCCGCTTACCGTACGCCTTCGGGCTACGCGATTGACAATGTGTACCTGACTAACTCGGGTACGGAAGCCGTAGAAGGAGCCATGAAACTGGCGAAGCGGTTCACCGGTCGTACCGAAATCATTTCCTGTTTTAATGCGTATCACGGTTCTACGCAGGGAGCCCTGAGTCTGGCGGGAGCCGACTTTTTCAAACGTCAGTTCCGCCCTTTACTCCCTGATATCCGGCATATTCACCACGGCGTACTGGCTGATCTGGCGTACATTACTTCCTGTACTGCAGCCGTTGTCATTGAAGTCATTTCTGCTGAGTCGGGTATTCGCGTTCCTTCGCAGGAGTACCTGCAAGCCTTACGCGATCGCTGTACCGAAACGGGTACGCTCCTAATTTTCGACGAGATACAAACGGGTTTCGGTCGTACGGGTTCCTTCTGGGCGTTCGAACAATTTGGTGTTGTACCCGACGTTCTGCTGTCAGCCAAAGGAATGGGCGGCGGTATGCCCATTGGAGCATTCATGGCTCCGCAGCCGCTCATGGCCGTCTTTAAGAATAATCCTATTCTGGGACATATTACTACGTTTGGCGGACATCCCGTCAGTGCGGCGGCTTCACTGGCTACACTTCGAACCATTCAGGAAGAAAACCTGTGTGCATCCGTAGCGGCTAAAGCCGAACTCTTCAAAAAGTATCTGGTACATCCCCGAATCAAGGAAATCCGGAATCAGGGTTTGATGATGGCCGTGGAATTTGCCGATTTCGGCGAACTGAAAGCCATTATCGATCACGGAATCGAAAACGGAGTAGTTACCGACTGGTTTTTGTTCTGCGACAACTCCATGCGAATCGCTCCTCCCTTGACGATTACGGAAGACGAAATTCGTCAGGCCTGTGATGTGATTCTGCGGGCGATAGAGGCACTCTAAGCAGATCAATTACTAGATAAACGAATGACCCGAAAGCCTGTAAACTTTCGGGTCATTCGTTTATCTACCAACAAAAAAGGTTTGAGAACCAATCGCTCAAACCTTTTTCAAACGAACTCAAACTTTATATTATAATTGAGCAGCCAGTTTCTGAGCCAGTACGGGTTTGGGTACTGCTCCAACTACTTTATCAACGAGTTCTCCGTTTTTGAAAATCATCAGCGTAGGGATGCTACGGATTCCAAATTTAGAGGGCGTCGTGCTGTTAGCGTCTACGTCCATTTTCGCTACTACGGCTTTGCTTCGTACTCGCCGGCTAATTCTTCCACTACGGGTCCGATCATTTTGCAAGGTCCGCACCATTCAGCCCAGAAATCTACTAAAACGGGTTTATCAGAGTTGATAAGTTGCTCAAAATTAGAGTCGGTCGCCTCAATTGTCTTGTGTGCCATTTCCTTAATATATTAAAAATGCTTAGATGATTCGAAGGTTAAAACGGATTCGCTTCGTGAAAGTTCAACCAATGCCTAGAAACTTGCTCCGCTTGTCGCTCTCGTACAGAGATAGAACAAGGCCATTTAAAAATTAATTCACTAGAAGAGAAGATATTCCTTCGGTTTGTTTCCACTCAAAAATCTTTCTTTCGAATTAATTTCAAGCCTTATTCGTCGGTACTTTCTCCAAAAATAAGATTGAGAAAATCCAGATAGGGCTTTAAGATCAAACAGCTTTCTTCCACCTTCTGGGTAAAAGTAGGAGATAGCACTTCCTGATCGGTAAAGGAATGCGAAAAAAATAACTGCGTCCGACGAAGTAGCTCAATTTCAGGGTGATCTTTTGGATAGCCTTTCGGAGCGGTTTTCAGGGAGGTTCCTTCAGGTTCGCCAAAATGGGCTTTAAAAGCGGGAGCCTCAATAATGCCTTTGATTTCTTGGGGATTGTAATCAATTTCCTGACGAAATTTGGCTAACTGCGAAGGCGTTGATTCCCACATGCCTCCACCCAAAAACGATTTGCCGGGGGCTATATGCAGGTAATAATCCATCTTGGACGATTTACGTCCACCTTCACCAAAGCTGGCCGCCAGCCAGGTTTTATAGGGTGATTTATCGGGTGAAAAACGTACGTCGCGGGCAATCCGGTAATTGCAGTCCTGTACGCGGATGCCCGCCAGGTTTTCGAACCGACCAATGCGATAAATCAGATCCTGGACGGTTACTTCAAAATTTGATTTAACTCCCTCCCATTGTTTTTTGTGGTCCTGAAACCACTCACGCGTATTGTTTTGAGCTAATTCTTTTAAAAATTTCAGGGTCGAAGCCGGAATCTGGGGCATAATGAAGGAGTGTTTTGGGATTTGAATGGCCTGGTTTGTTTAAAGTTTGATAACGTTTGAAAAGGGGTTGAGGTTCGTAGAGATAGAAATGACCAGCCTTCTCAGCGGGCCGACAAACGGACCTGCTGCTATCTTAATAAGATAGCTCATGCCTAACATAAGCTTATTCAGATCCTCAAAAAACAAATCCAATTGCCTAGCCCTCTACCCCTGGTCTTTCGAAAAAGAACAAACATCCCGGTACTTATTTTTGATTGCGGATCGTAGATTGCAGTTTTGCAGTAAAATTAGAAAGCTCTTTTTACGGGCAAACGTCACAATCAATCCTTTCATTTCTGATGGCTCGCATCCTTACGGGTATCCAAAGTTCCGGACTTCCTCACCTGGGAAATATTCTGGGTGCTATTCTCCCTTCGATTGAACTCTCGCAGGAACCGGCCAATGAATCTTTCTTTTTCATTGCCGATTTACACTCGCTGACTTCACTGAAAGACGGTGCAGCCCGTCGCCAATATACGTACGCCATCGCTGCCGCCTGGCTGGCCTGTGGCTTTGATACGGAGAAAAATGTCTTTTTCCGGCAATCACGAATCCCTGAACATACGGAACTAGCCTGGTATCTGGAGTGCTTCACGCCCTACCCAATGCTGGCCAATGCTCACTCGTTTAAAGACAAATCGGAAAACCTCTCCGACGTAAACTCAGGGCTGTTCGTTTATCCGGTCTTGCAGGCCGCCGACATCGTCCTGTACGATGCCGAGCTGGTACCCGTGGGTAAAGACCAGCGACAACACCTGGAAATGTCGCGGGATATTGCCTCTTCGTTTAACCATCGCTACGGGGATATTCTCGTTTTACCCGAAGCCCGGATCAGCGAGAAAGTCATGACGATTCCGGGTACGGACGGTCGGAAAATGTCGAAGTCCTACAACAACTACATCAACATTTTTCTGCCCGAAAAAGAGCTTCGCAAATCCGTCATGAGTATCGTAACGGATTCGACGCCACTCGAAGAACCCAAGAAAACGGAAGGCGATACAACGTTCACCTTGTACTCGCTCCTGGCGACGCCCGAAGAAACCGAACAAATGCGTCAAAATTACGCCGGTGGCAATTACGGCTACGGTCACGCCAAACAGGCCTTGTACGAACTGATTCTGAAACGCTTTGCTACCGAGCGGGAGCGTTTCTCCTATTACATGCAAAATCCCGAAGAGCTGGAAAAAGCTCTAAGCATGGGGGAAGAAAAAGCCAAGGTTATTGCCCAGCAAACCATCAAGCGGGTTCGGGAAGTACTGGGTTTTTAAATCCTAGTACTTCCAGGCATCCCTTCTTCGTTCACTTCCCGAAGGCAACGCCGCTTTCGGGAAGTTTGTTTATCCGTCTGATCAACGCCCCTTATGCTTAACCAACTCGATACGGAATTATTTCTGGCCCTTAACGGAGCCCACGCCACCTGGCTCGATCACGCCATGTACTGGATTTCCGATCAGGAGTTCTGGTACCCTTTCTACGCGTTGATTTTAGCCTGGCTTTTCTGGCGTTTCAAAAAGAAAGCCATCGGCGTGGTACTCGCCTGCGTAGCGACCATTGCCTTAGGAGATCAGTTTACCAGCAGCGTACTCAAGCCCTGGGTGGCCCGGCTGCGGCCCTGTCACGAACCTTCTATTGAGCGAATGGTTCACGTCGTGTGGGAATGCGGCGGCCAGTACGGGTTCGCTTCCAGTCACGCCGCCAATACGTTTGGTTTTGTAATGGTTCTGACGATCCTGTTTGGCAAAGAACATCCCTGGATTAAATGGCTGTTTGTTTGGGCAGCTCTCGTCTCGTACAGCCGCATTTACGTGGGGGCCCACTACCCGCTCGACGTACTGACCGGAGCCGCCGTAGGCATACTTTTTGCTTTTCTGGTTACGTTGATTTATAAAAAACTCTCCGTTCAACGATGAAAATGCTGCTTACAGGCCTTTTGTACTTTTCCGTTCTGCTCTCGGCATGGGCCGCCGATATTGAAGGGGTCTGGTTCAATGAAGAAAAAACCTCAAAAATTCAGATTTACAAGCAGGGGGACCAGTACTTCGGAAAGATCATCTGGATTAAGGAAGTACAGGCTAATCAGCCTAAAAAGGATGTCAATAATCCCGACGAGAAACTACGCAGTCGACCGTTGATGGGAATGGTTATTCTCTCTAATTTCAAATCTGATGGCGAAAAAGTCTGGTCGGGTGGAAAAATCTATGATCCCCGAAACGGAAAAACTTACTCCTGCAAAATCACCAAAGTTTCGGATCGCGAGTTAGCCGTTCGCGGCTACATCGGTACACCCATGTTAGGCCGTACCACAACCTTCACAAAAGCCGAATAATTGGCTTTTCCATCCCTCGACCGGTTGACTAAAAACAAGCTTTTTTTAAGTCAACCGGTTTTTTCGTTCGTTTTTTTTCTACCTTTGCGGCTCAATTTCCAAGGAGACCGATGGCTTCCAATCCGGTAAAAATTTTCTCAGGCAGTTCCAGTCAATATCTAGCCCAAAAAATTGCCCGTTTCTACGGCAAAGATTTGGGAACCGTCACCGTGCAACGTTTTGCCGACGGTGAAATGTCCCCGAGTTTCGACGAATCCATTCGGGGTTGCGATGTATTTCTCATCCAGAGCACGTTCACACCAGCCGAAAACCTGATGGAACTGTTGCTGATGATCGACGCGGCCCGCCGGGCTTCCGCTCACTACGTAACCGTAGTGATTCCGTACTTCGGCTATTCTCGCCAGGACCGGAAAGACAAGCCACGGGTTTCCATCGGTTCCAAGCTGGTGGCCAACCTGCTGACAGCGGCCGGAGCCGATCGTCTGATTACGATGGATTTACACGCGGGACAAATTCAGGGATTCTTTGATTTTCCGGTGGATCATCTGGAAGGAGCATCCATTTTCGTTCCGTACATCCGCTCGAAAAATCTGGATAATCTGGTCTTTGCTTCTCCCGACGTAGGGGGCGTAGCCCGGACCCGGAAATTCGCCAGTTTCTTCCCCGGATCGAACCTGGTAATCGTGGATAAGTTCCGGAAGAAAGCCAACGAAATTGCTTCCATGCAATTGATTGGCGACGTTACGGATGCCAACGTCATTTTAGTCGATGATTTAATTGATACGGGAGGCACCATTTGCAAGGCAGCTCAGCTGTTACTCGACAAAGGAGCCAAATCCGTACGGGCCATCTGTTCTCACCCGGTGATGAGCGGAAAAGCTCACGACAATATTTACAATTCCGTACTCGAAGAGCTGATCGTTTCGGATACCATTCCTCAGAAACAGGACAACCCCAAAGTAACGGTATTGTCAGTGGCCGAGCTATTTGCCAAAGCCATTGGACGCATTCGTGATCACGAATCAATCAGTTCCCTTTTTATTCATTACTAACGTGGTTTCGGGTTCGCCCGGAGCTTTTTATTACCAAACACAATGAAAAAACTCGAGATTGTAGGGTTTAAAAGAGCGAATCTCGGCAAGAAAGAATCGAAAGATCTTCGGGCCGAAGGACTAATCCCATCGGTATTATACGGAGGTGGCGAGCAAATTCACTTCTCTGCTCCTACCATTCTGTTCCGTGATCTTTTGTACACGCCCGATGCGTACGAAGTAACGTTGAACATCGAAGGTGAAATTCGCAAAGCCATTCTTCAGGACACGCAATTCCACCCCGTTAACGATGCACTGCTGCACGCTGACTTCCTGGAAATCACGGACAAGCCTATCAAGGTAAACGTTCCCGTGAAATTCGTAGGTAACTCTCCAGGGGTTATCAAAGGGGGTAAACTGGTTCAGAAACTCCGTAAAATTACGCTGCGTGGTCAGGCTGAAAACATCCCTGATTTCGTAGAAGTAAGCATCGAAGGACTTGACTTGGGTAAATCCGTACGGGTTGCCGAAGTAAACGTTGAAAACGTTGAAATCCTGAACGCGAGAAGTCTTCCTATCGCTACGATCGATATCCCTCGTTCACTGCGTGGAAAATAGTCTTTTCAGACTTTCTGCTGAAAAAGCCCGGCTTCGGTCGGGCTTTTTTTATGGCTAAAATTTCAAAATCGGCATTCGCTCTAATCGTGCCAAATCCGTGTAACTTCACGTTTTCGTTTCTTCTCTTACAAACCTACCTTTTATGAAACACCTTCGTACCTTACTGGTATGGCTGTTACCCCTGTTGGCTCAGGCTCAGAACGCCGACTCTACCTGGTACCGCAACAACTACACCAAGCTGGAGCAGTACATTCCGATGCGAGATGGGACTCGCCTCTTCACTTCCATTTACCTGCCGAAAGATCAGTCCGAGAAACATCCCATCCTCATGACCCGGACGCCTTACTCCTGTGCCCCCTACGGTGCGGATGTGTATCGGCCTTTTTACGTCAACCATTACAAAGAGTACCTGAAAGAAGGATATATCATGGTGATTCAGGACGTACGGGGTCGCTGGATGAGCGAGAGCGTTTTTGAGGATGTTCGGCCTTTTAATCCCAGCAAAAAAGCTAAAACCGACGTTGACGAAGCCAGTGATACCTACGATACCATCGACTGGCTCGTCAAAAACCTGCCCAACAACAACCAGAAAGTAGGCGTATTTGGTATTTCGTATCCCGGCTTTTACTCGACGATGGCCGCCCTTAGTAATCATCCGGCCCTCAAGGCAGCCAGCCCGCAGGCTCCGGTAACGGATTGGTTCTTAGGTGACGATTTTCACCACAACGGAGCCTTTATGCTCATGGATGCCTTCAACTTTTACGTCGCCCGGGGTTTCGGTTATCCGCACCCTAAACCCACCAGCGTCGGACCGAAAGGCATGACCCTGCCTACGGACGATAGCTACGACTTTTTCCTGCGGACAGGAGCCTTGCCGAATTTCACAAAGATGGCTGGCGACAGCGTACGTTTCTGGAATGAAATGATGCAGCATCCTAATATGGATGCCTGGTGGAAAGCCCGTAACGTTCGCAATTTCGCGGATAAAGTACCCGCGGGCATTGCGACACTGGTCGTCGGAGGCCTGTTCGACGCCGAAGATTGCTTTGGTGCCTGGACCACCTATCAGGCCATCGAGAAGAAAGCCAAAAATGACAATAAGATCATCATGGGTCCCTGGTTCCACGGCCAGTGGGCAGGTCGCGGCAGCGATGGTTCTTCCCTGGGGAACGTGCAGTTTGGTAGTGCTACCAGTACGTATTACGCCGAAAAAGTAGAAGTACCCTTCTTTAATTACTACCTGAAAGGCAAAGGTTCGGTCGCTTCGTTCAAGGAAGCTACGATTTTCTTTACCGGAGAAAACCAGTGGCAAACCTTCGATGTATGGCCTCCCAAGGGCATTACCGAAACGCCGCTGTACCTCCAGGCGAACGGCAAACTGAGCTTTAAACAGCCGAACGCTCCCGGTACCTTTACCGAATACGTAAGTGATCCGGCGAAACCCGTTCCCTACGCAGAAGGGGTGAAAAGCTCCCGTACGCGGGAATATATGACGGACGATCAGCGATTTGCCGCCATTCGCCCCGATGTTCTGGTATTCAAGACGGATGAACTCACCGAAGACGTTACGCTGGCGGGTACGCTCCTGGCCGACTTACAAGTTGCTCTGAGCAGTACAGATGCTGATTTCGTGGTAAAACTCATCGACGTATTTCCCGACGATTTCCAGTACACCAATAAAGATTCCTACATTATGAATGGCTACCAAATGCTGGTACGCGGTGAAGTGATGCGGGGTCGTTTCCGGAAGAGTTTCGAGAAGCCGGAAGCCTTTGTACCCAATGAAGTAACGCAGGTGAAATACGCCTTGCCCGACGTGGCTCATACCTTCAAAAAAGGCCACCGGATCATGGTACAGATTCAAAGTAGCTGGTTCCCACTGGTGGATCGCAATCCGCAGAAGTTTGTGGACATCTATCAGGCCAAGGATTCTGACTTTCAAAAGGCAAACATCAAAGTATTTCATAACAGTACGGCTGCCAGTCAAATTCTGCTGCCGATCCTGAAGAAATAGTTTCGCGTTAGCACCAAGAAAAAGCGATGGTTGTATCAACCATCGGCTTTTTCTTGGTGTTTCTACCAGCCATCGTTCTGTCGCAAATTGGGATTCGCATCCAGCTGTGACTGCGGAATCGGATAAATTTCAAACTTGGTACTGTACGGAGCCAGTACACTGTTGATGATCTGCCGGGGCGTGATGGCGTCCATTTCTTCCTTCAGCGTTCCCCAACGACGGATGTCGTAGACGGTGGTAAATTCTCCCGTTAGTTCCAGTCGTCGTTCCCGACGAACCGCTTGCCTCAGGGAAGCCACATCACTGGCTCGTACTAAGGTCGCTTTGGCCCGGCTTCGTACACGGTTTAAGAGTGGCAAAGCCTGAGCGGGTTTTCCTGTTTCGACGTAGGCTTCCGCCAAACCAAGCAGTACGTCCGAGAACCGCAGTTCAATCAAATCCGAGCTGTAGCCCTGGGCGGGTGATCCTTCCGGGCGAGCGACCCGGGCCAGTTTTCCATACGCCACGCCACATTCAAAATTGCTTTGCAGGAAAATCTCGCCCGTACGTTTCACCCGGTAATGCCAGGTTTGCGGGTCATAAATGATACTGTCGCCCGGCTGAGCCCCACCATTGGCAATGCCCCGAAATACGTAGCGATCGACCAGCGTAAAGTCCCGCCGGGTATCGGTTTTTTCGTAGAGTTTATAGAAATCGTAGGTATAGCCAAAACTCGTTTGTTCATCGCCATTCACTAATCCTCGCGGAAAAAGATTAAATGGAAAGATGTTCCCGTTCGGATTCGAGGAATTGATGAAATAACCGAAGGACAGGACCAGCTCCTTGTTGCGTTCATTTTCCAGTGAGAACACGTCCCGAAAATCGTCCATAAGCCCGAAGTTGTACTTCGTTTCGTTTTCCGCCCCTACCACGTCCTGAAATTTCTCGGCAGCCCGCTGATAGTATTCCGTTTTATTCAGGGGTCGGCCCGCCATCTGCAAATAGACTTTACCCAGCATGGCCTTGGCCGTACCCGCCGAAACACGGCCCAGGTTTTCACCCGTCCACTGATCGGGAAGGTTATTTTCTGCGAACGTCAGATCCTCAACAATAGCGGCGTAAATTTCTTCCGTGGTTGCTTTCGGAGCATAAATCAGATCCCGGTCGTTGAGCGAAACAATCTGACGCAGCAACAAGGGAACGTTGCCGAAATCCCGCACCAGATTGAAGTACGCATAGCCGCGTAAGAAGCGGGCCTCGGCGATGTAGGGAGTTGCCAGGGTGTCGTTAGTTACTGCCCGACGGGCATTATCAATCACGATGTTAGCCCGGTACACTACCTTGTACATGCGGCTCCACACGGCATCAAAAGCACCCGCCGAAGGTAAATGTCCATAGCGATAGAAAGGGTCGCCACCGGGACCGAGAATACCGCCCGTGGTGTACCGTTGTCCGGCTTCACTTAGAATAAAGCGACTCCAAACGTCTGCATAGTTGGCCGAAGTCCAGATTTGGTACACGCCGAGCGTCGCCTTACTCAGGCCCTCTTCGTCGCTGAATACCTGATCTTCGGAAAGCGATGAAAAGGGTTCTTCCTTCAGATTATCCCGACAGGCCACCAGCCCGAAGGTGAGCAGGCTTAAAGCAAAGACTATTGATTTCATAGGTTGGCTCATTAAAAATTACAGGACAATCCAATCGTAAAAGACTTTTGGGCCGGATAGGCTCCGTAATCAATGCCCTGCTGTAGGAGTGACTGGTTGAAGGAACTTACTTCGGGATCGAAACCTGTATACTTGGTCAGCGTGAACAAGTTGGTACCCGTTACGAATAACCGAGGGTTTTTGACCGGTCCGATTTTCGGAAAACCGTACGAAATCGTCAGCATCTTCAGGCGAACGAAACTGCCATCTTCCAGAATCGCCGAATTGATGTCGCTCGAACTGATGCCGCGTTGCGTACTCGGATATCGGACGTTGTTATGGGGCCTATCGGCAGTCCAGCGGTTGTAGTACCAGTCTTCGGTTTGATTGAAGATGACCCCCTGGTAATCCAGCAGCCCATTATTCAGGTAAAAACGCGTCAGGTTTAATACGTCATTCCCAACTGATCCCGTGAAGAAAGCCGTTACACTCAGGTTTTTCCAGGTAAAGTCATTCGTCCAGCCGAAAATAAAATCCGGGTTGGACTTTCCGATTACCTGCCGGTCGCTGGCGTCGATCTTTCCATCATTGTTCAAGTCCTGGTACTTCCACGTGCCCGGGATCTGATCCGTGAGAATGGCATAGGGATACTGGGGACTGCCTTCGTTGTTAAAATCCGAGGGTTGAGCCAATCCAACAACCCGTAACCCGTAAAACTGCCCCACTTGCTGCCCCGGTATCAGAATACCCGAAGTACCACCCAGCAAGTTTCCACTAATGTTGACGTAATCGGGCGTCTTCCGTTCCCCCAAATCCAGCAAGGTATTGATGTTTCGGGAGAGGTTCAGGCGGGAAGATAGTACCAGGTTTTTCTTCTGGATAATATTTGCCTGTACACTGACTTCCACGCCCCGGTTTTCCATCGAACCGTAGTTGTCGAGAATAGTACTCACGCCCGACTGCGAGGGCAGTGTACGCGGTTGCAAAAGACCCAGCGTCCGCTTGTTGTAGAAATCAAAGCTAAATACAAAGCGGTCGTTGGCGGAGTTAAAATCTAAACCCGCATTAAGTTGCCGGGTGCGTTCCCAGGAAAGGTTGGGGTTACCGATCGTGGTGGAGTACAAGCTCGTTCCAATGGCTCCCTCCTGCCCATACTGATAGAAACCGCTGTAAAACTGCGTGAGCGAGGAATAAGGCCCGATGGCCTGACTTCCCGTTTCGCCGTAAGAAACCCGGAATTTAGCATTCGACACGAATTTTACGTCTTTCATGAAGCCTTCTTCGTTCAGATTCCAGGCCAGAGCTACTGCCGGAAAGAGGCCGTATTTCTTGTTCTGGGCGAAAGGAGAAGCTCCATCCAGCCGCAGGGAAGTATTCAGCACGTACTTGCTTTTGAAGGAATAATTGACCCGCACAAAAGCCGATTGCAGCGTTCGGGTTTCCTTGAATGAACCAATACTCTGATTCTGGGCACTGCCGATGTTATCCACGCCAAACGCCGGAATGGCGTAACCGCTGGAAATGGTATTGAGCTGTTCGAAAATCTGGCTGTTGTATTCCCCCCCCAGCGTTGTATTGAGGTAGTGTTTTTCGGCGAAGGTTTTTTCGTACAGAAAATAGGCGTTTACGTTGTAGCTATAGGTATTGGCCAGCCCGCTGCTCCCGCTTCCTTTCGAGGCGTATCCTTCCGCGGTAGTCGGGGGTAGAAAGACCTGCCGCCGGGTGAGGTTCTGGTTCGTTCCTAAGCTGACGACGAATTGTAAGCCTTTAGCGATTGTAAACCAGTTTTCCAGATTGATGACGGAGTAGTCATTTTGCGAAACGTCCGTCTTGGACGTTAACTCATTATAGGGATTGGCAAAGTAGTAGCCCGAATATCCGGGAATGCCCGAGCTGTTAAAACCCAGGTAATTCAGCTCAATAGTTGGCGGGGCTTTCAAGCCATCCAGCAGACCACCGGAATTAGGCCAGGCCCGTCCGGACGTGATCGCCCGGTTGGACTTTTGTCGTACAAACGACAACTGCCCCCGAAGGGTATACCAGTCATTCACATCTGTATTGATGTTCGCCCGTAAGCTGGCCCGGTTATTATCAGAATTGATAATGGTACCGCGTTCGAACAGGTAGTTGCCGGAAATGTAATACGATGACTTGGGACTACCGCCGGAAACGCCCAGCGTAATGTCCTGCCGGAAGCTGGGCTGCGTAATGGCTTTCACCCAGTCGGTATTGGTCAAAGGTGCATTCAGATCTTTAAAGGGTGCTTCCCGGTTTGTCAGAGCGTAGGATTCATTCATGATCTCCGCGTATTGCCGACTGTTCATCATACGAATCGGATTCGAAATCTGTCCGAATGAGGTACGATTCACCAGTTCTACCCGTCCTTCCCCGCGTTTACCCGTTTTCGTAGTGATAAGGATCACTCCATTCGCTCCCCGGGAACCGTAAATGGCCGTAGCCGCGGCATCTTTCAACACTTCCATGCTTTCGATGTCGTTTGGATTGATGCCGTAAAGTCCATTCTGGGCATAGGCTCCGGTAAAGTTGGCCGAAGCTTCGCGGTACGGCGGCATCGGAAAGCCGTCAATCACGTACAATGGTTCGTTGTTTCCGCTCAACGAGTTATTGCCCCGAATCCGTACGACGGTTGCCGCTCCGGGTTCGCCGGAAGTTTCCGTTACCTGTACGCCCGTAACCCGCCCCTGCAAAGCCTGATCGACGGTATTGACAACGGCCGTTTTGATCTCCGTAGCGGCGACCCGGGAAGTAGCCGTAGCCAGATCTCTTTTGCTTTGCGTACCATACCCTACGACAACGACTTCGTTGAGAGCCTTGACATCTGGTACCAACCGTACGTTGAGTACGGGACGCCGATTTACGAGTTGTTCCTGAGCTTTGTATCCGGTAAAGCTAAAGACCAGGATGGCCTGATCGTTGGGCACTTTTAACTGGTAAGAACCGTCGGTATTGGTAATCGTTTGGATTTTTGTGTTTTTAACCGTGATTCCTACACCAGGCAGACCGCCCGATTTTTCGTCCGTAACCCGGCCTTTTACGAAGCGTCCGCCGGGCAAACTATCCGCCGCAACCTGGGCATTTGGCGGCGTTACAGGTAGTGAATCTGCCGTTACGGGTTTCGCTGTATGGGCTGGCTTAGGTACATTAGCCGGTTTAGGAATTGTGTCTGTAGGTATGACTAAACGATCGGATTGGGTGACGCGGCGGGGTGTCTTGACCGAATTAGGACGGACGGGCCGAGCCGCTGGTTTCGGGACTGTGTTGGATGGAATCACCAGACTATCCTGTTGAATTACCCGGCGGGGCGTAGGCGTTGAGTCGGGTCGAACGCGTGGTTTGGGAATCGTATCGGCTTTGGGTACTGGAAGAACCAGCGTATCCGGCTTTGCCAGTGGATCCGGTTTCGTTTGCTGAGCCTGTATCTCATCGGTCAGGATTATACCGAGTAAAAGGCTGGCACAAACGATGAAAGAACCGGTTTTGGGCCGGACTTTTTCAAGGGGTTGAAGAGGTTCCATAGAACGAGTATCAGAGCAAATAGATGCACTACCATTTTTCTTAATACGTATCCTAAACACTCAGTAAATGTCAGATAGCGTCGGCAAGATTCGCAGGTAATTTGTATTATAAATAGTCTTTTAAAGCTCAGGACTGGCGTGGATATTGAAGCTGCGTAAAATCGAGTGAACTTGTTAAAAAAAATTATTCCACTTCGCTAACTCCTGAACTTACAGGCCTACTTGTAGAAAAGAACGCTACAAAAATTACTTACGATTATTTACGTGTATTAGGTTTTATGTTTGCTTAATTCCCTTATCTAAAATCAAGCAATTCTTTCCAGTACTCAGTCAATGAAGACGTTATCACTCGCTGGATCAATGCCCACGGGTACCTTTAATATCGATATATTTATTTAACAAGTTTCTTTCTGTCAGATTATGAAACGACCAATAAGCCACAAAAAAAGCAGCCTTTGGGGCTGCTTTTTCTTTATACAAATAGCTTGGATACGCCGTAAATTAGTTTAGAGGTTAAGTGTGACACCGTTACATTTGTTACTTATTGTCTCTAGTTTCTGAACCAAGTTTTGTTCTTTTATGAATTGAATTTATCGTACTTTTTTCAAAGCCATGGCTACGTGCTGCTGAACGCCACTTTGATGATGAATGATTTTAGCGGCATTATTACGTTCAAACCGATGTTCGCTAATGAAGTAATGCAAACCTACTAACAAACCCAAGGCTACTCCTACGGCTGCGATCATTCGTCCGGCCTGTGCAGGCTGTACAATGAGTAGATTCGCACGGAGCGTTTTTCGCTCCATCCACCCTAAGGCTATCAAGCTCAATAAAACAATCGTTAACACAAGCATAGACGTAAGAGTTTTGGTGAAAAGGGTGTAAAACAAATGTATGACAATCCTTCTGCTAACCAAACGCCTACCCGATTTATTTATGATTTTTACAACAAAGTTTTAAGTTTTTTTAATGAAACCTCTTCTGTCGCAGCTACGATGGGGGACATCTGGCGAGACTTTGGTACTTTTAAATCATTGAATCATTTTCTGCTAACCTTAAATTTCTGATGAGGTCACGGTTTATTTTCTTCGCCCTGTTTTACCTATCGTATACTTTTGGCTTCACTCAGGCACCCAAACCTTTACCCCCCGGCGAGATTCTGCTGAACCTCAAACGTTTAAACGTACTGGGTTCGGCGATGTACATTGCGGCTCACCCCGACGACGAGAACACCGTCATGCTGGCCTGGCTCGCCAAAGAGCGACTGGTGCGTACGGGCTACCTGTCATTAACCCGGGGTGATGGCGGCCAGAACCTCATTGGCTCAGAGCAAAGCGAACTAATGGGTCTGATTCGTACCTACGAATTACTAGCTGCCCGCTCCATTGATGGTCCCGAGCAGTACTTCACCCGAGCCAACGACTTTGGCTTTTCTAAGAATACAGACGAAACTTTACAGGTATGGGGTAAAGATGCGGTACTGGCCGACATCGTCTGGCGGATCCGGAATTTCCGTCCGGATGTGTTAATCTGCCGGTTTCCACCGGATTCCCGGGCGGGCCACGGCAACCACTCCGCTTCGGCTGCTTTGGCTGAAGAGGCCTTTCAGCTAGCGGGAGACGCCAGCAAATTTCCGGAGCAACTCAAATATGTAAAACCCTGGCAACCCAAGCGAATCGTCTGGAATACGTTTGCCTTTGGCGTAAACCCGGCTCAGCGGCCAGCGGAAGGTAGTTGGATTTCGGTCGAAATTGGCGGCTACAATCCTCTACTGGCGACCTCCTATTCTGAACTTGCCGCTGAAAGCCGTTCGCAGCATAAATCGCAGGGGTTTGGTGTACCCAGAACCCGGGGCGTGAAAATTGAATATCTGGTACATAAAGCGGGTGAAAAGGCCACGAAAGACGTGTTTGACGGTGTAGAAACCAGCTGGAACCGTGTCAAGGGAGGTGCGGCTGTACAGGCTATAGTCAACAAGGCTATCGAACAATTTCGCCCCGATCAGCCCGCCGCCATCATTCCTCTGCTTGTACAGGCCTATCGACTCGTCGATAAATTGGACGATGCCTACTGGAAAGAACAGAAGAAAAAAGAACTCTCCCAGCTCCTGGTTGCCTGTGCCGGGCTCTGGTATGAAAGTAATCCCTCCGAGTATGCTGTAGCGGGTGGCGAACCCGTGCAGCTGACGACCACGTTCATCAAACGCTCCGAGGCTCCGGTCACGCTTCAGTCCATTCGCTGGACCAGCTTCAATAAGGATACTACACTCAATGTGTCAATTCCTAACAATGAATTGCAACGTCTGGTTTTTCAGACTACCATTCCGCAAAATCAAACTATTACCCAGCCCTACTGGCTCATGCAGCCGAAAATGGGCAAAGGCATGTATCGCGTGGATGACCAAGCCCTGAACGGTCTACCCGAGAAGCCTTCCGACTTTCAGGCTCTTTTTTCCGTAACCATCGGTGGACTGCCGCTAACGCTGACAACCCCCGTTCGTTATAAATACACGGATGCGGTTCGCGGCGAATTGTACCGTCCCTTTGAAGTACGCCCGAGCGTAACGGCTACGCCAACTGAAAAAGTATTGGTTTTTGCGGACGATCAACCGAAGACGTATACCGTGATGTTAAAAGCGTCGCAGGCGGGTGCATCTGGGAATGTGAGCCTGGAATTGCCCGCAGGATGGAAGTCGGAGCCGGCTCGGATTCCCTTTCAGTTTACTTCGAAATTTCAGGAACAAACCGTTTCCTTTCAACTGATTCCACCAGCTCAGGCTTCCGAAGCCAGCGTTCAGGTAAAAGTTCAGACGGCCAATCAAACCAGTAATCGCGGCCTGTACGAAATTGGATACGAACACATTCCGGCTCTTACGGTATTTCCCGTGGCGGAAAGTAAACTGGTCCGGCTGGAAATAAAGAACAAGGCTAAGCTGATTGGGTACATTCCCGGAGCCGGAGATGAAATTCCGGCGGCCCTGCGTCAGATGGGTTGTACGGTGGTGAATCTGGGCGAAAAAGAATTAACCGGCTCGCTGGCGGCTTACGACGCGATTGTCGTGGGCGTACGGGCGTACAACGTTAACGATCGGATGAGCTATTACCAGCCCCTTCTGATGGACTACGTGAACAACGGCGGCACAATGGTGGTGCAGTATCAGGTCAATTCCGGCATTCAGCCGCTGAGTAAGGGAATGGGTCCCTACCCCTTTCACTTGTCGCGGGATCGGGTAACGGTGGAAGAAGCCCCCATGCGATTCCTGAAACCCGAACATCCGATTTTGAATACGCCTAATAAAATTACCAATCAGGACTTCAACGGCTGGATTCAGGAACGCGGCCTGTACTTCTCCGATGAGTGGGATCCGCAGTACCAAACCATTTTCAGTAGTAACGATCCTAATGAAAAGCCGCTGGACGGTGGTATGCTGGCTACTGCTTACGGAAAAGGCTGGTACGTTTTTACGGGTTACGCATTCTTCCGGCAATTACCCGCGGGTGTACCGGGAGCCTATCGCCTCTTTGCCAACCTGATTTCGTTAGGAAAGTGAGCTGGAGCGTTTCAGTTGGGTTGAGATGGGTTGAGGTTTGAATTGGTTTAAGGTGTAACGGGTTGAATGATTCTTGCGTTTCAGTCGCACGATCATTCAACCCGTTTTTTACTAGATGATCTTCATTTAAGCCGCCTGACAGCATAATGACTGCTGATCAAACCTTTTTAAACTTCAAACTAACATCAAACCTCAAACCAATGCAACATAACCCCTCATCGCTCGTGCTGGACTACCGTCAGTACGGGAATGGCTGAATGATTCACTACCTTTTCGGCGATGCTACCGTGAAACCAATAGCTCAACCCTTTGCGACCATGGGTATAGAGGGCAATCAGGTCCGCCTGGATTTCGCGGCCGTACCGGACAATCCCGGCTTCTTCACTTACCGCGTCAATGATCGTGTATTCGTATTTTTCAATTCCCAGCTTTTCCGCTAATTGACCCATTTCTTCTTCCAAATCTTCGAACGTACGATCCAGAAAACCGGTATTTACCGTTAAAAAATGAAGATTAGCTTCCGCAACCCCGGGAAACGTTAAAAACTGTCGAATGGACTCTATATTCGTAAAATCCGTTGGGAACAGTATAGTTTTGAGCTCAAGCGGGTCTCCATTTTTCACAATCAGAACCGGGCATTTCGCCTGTCGGACTACCCGTTCGGCGTTTGATCCCGTCGTTTGTTCCTTCCAGCCCGAAGCTCCTTCGGACGCCATTACGATCAAATCTACTGAACTGGCAGCAATGGTTTCGCCAATCGTCCCTTTCTGCCGATCGACCAAAGCCGATACCGGTACTTTATGATATTTAGGCTGATCCAGTAGACAGCGAAGCCGATTCTCCACCCCTTCGATCCGTTCTTCAAAAGCATCGTCAGTATCTTTCATGAACAAGCTTTCCTGTAAAACGGGCTCCGGGTATTTAAGTACCCCCAGTAACCGAACAGAAGCCTGCATCGGTTGAGCCAGCTCAACGGCTAAGTCCAGTGCTTTCAGAGATAATGAGCTAAAATCAGTGGGAACGAGTATGCTTTTCATTGCTTTGCGTCTTAAATGGATACCCAAAACAACGACAGAATGGTCTCTCTAAGAATGTCAGGTGTAAGGTGATCTGGTGATAAAAATCAGTTTTCCTGATTGGTTATTTATTGTTGTATAGAAATTCCTGCATGGCATAATTGAACCCTTCGAAGTTAGGTGTTCGGTTGAAGAAGGGGCTGCGAGTTTTTACATTACGCTAGACATTCGTGACTGGTGCAGGTTACCAAACCTGTATCTACCATCCAGTTTTCCCCGCATTGCATACGGGGCTAGTCAGATTGAACCCCTTCGGGGTTGGGTATTCAATTCAAAAAAGGGGCTGCACGCTTTTACATTGTACTTACCATTTTGAAGCTTCGATCTCAATCTTCCATTTTCTTAGTAAAGATACGGTAACTCGAGCGGGACGCGTTGTCCATAGCATCCGCTACGGACTTTCTCGTTAGTAGGCTGTGCCTACCGGGCTGGTCGCAACCGTATGACATCTGGTGCAAGTTTCCTCTAGTAGCCGTCCAAAGCCAAACCCCATCCGCCCGTTTATAAACAAAAAAATACCCCGACTCGTAAGCCAGGGTATTTCTTTAACTATATCGGACAGAAAGCTTACGCTCCTACGCCGCGACGGATGATGTTCAGGGCACCACCTGCTTTGAACCACTCGATTTGAGCAGCATTGTAGGTATGATTTACCGGGAACGCTTCCGTTGAACCATCCGCGTGATTGAGTACAATCGTCAGTTGTTTTTCGGGAGCAAACTCCGTCAAGCCAACGATGTCGATTGTATCGTCTTCGCGAATCTTGTCGTAATCTGAGCCGTCAGCGAAGGTCAGAGCTAACATGCCTTGTTTCTTCAGGTTCGTTTCGTGGATACGGGCGAATGATTTCACCAGAATCGCACGAACACCCAGGTGACGAGGCTCCATAGCTGCGTGCTCGCGAGAAGAACCTTCACCGTAGTTTTCATCCCCTACAACGATCGTTCCTACGCCTGCTGCTTTGTAACCGCGTTGTACACCGGGTACCGTTCCGTACTCGCCCGTCAGCTGGCTCTTCACTTCATTCGCTTTTTCGTTGAAGAAGTTGGTCGCACCGATGAGCAGGTTGTTGGAAATGTTATCCAGGTGACCACGGTATTTCAACCAGGGACCCGCCATAGAGATGTGGTCCGTTGTACACTTACCTTTCGCTTTGATGAGCAGCTTCAGGCCCGTGATGTCCGTACCTTCCCAAGGCGTAAACGGCTCGAGCAGTTGCAGACGATCAGAAGTGGGTGATACAATCACTTCCACCGTTGAACCATCTTCCGCCGGAGCCTGGTAGCCCGCATCTTCCACGGCGTAGCCACGGGGCGGCATTTCCAGACCTTGTGGCTCATCCAGTTTCACGGCCTGACCTTCTTCGTTGATCAGCGTATCCGTCATCGGGTTGAACGTCAGGTCACCCGCGATGGCGAAAGCCGTTACGATTTCCGGAGAAGCTACGAACGCGTGCGTATTGGGATTGCCGTCGTTACGAGCTTTGAAGTTCCGGTTGAAAGAGGTAATGATGGAGTTCTTTTTGGTAGGATCGTTCGTGTGACGAGCCCACTGACCGATACAGGGACCGCAGGCATTCGCCATCACAACGGCACCCATCGTATCGAAGATGCTGATGTATCCGTCACGCTCGATGGTGTAACGAACCAGTTCTGAACCCGGCGTAATCGTGTATTCTGCCCGGGGTTTCAGTTTTTTATCAACGGCCTGTTGAGCTACGGAAGCCGCACGGGTAATATCTTCGTAGGAAGAGTTCGTACAAGATCCGATCAGACCTACTTCCAGTTCTGCGGGCCAGTTGTTTTCCTGTACCGCCTGAGCGAACTTCGAAAGCGGCCAGGCCAAATCCGGCGTGAAGGGACCGTTGATGTGGGGTTCCAGCGTCGACAGATCCAGTTCGATGAGTTGATCGTAGTATTTCGCGGGATCAGCGTATACTTCGTCATCTGAACGCAGGTATTCCGCTACACTGTCAGCCAGATCAGCTACATCGGCCCGGCTCGTACCTCGCAGGTATTCGGCCATGCGTACGTCGTAAGCAAAGATGGACGTCGTTGCTCCGATTTCAGCACCCATGTTACAAATGGTTGCTTTACCGGTTGCAGACATACTTTCAGCTCCTTCGCCAAAGTATTCCACGATCGCACCCGTACCACCTTTTACCGTCAACTGACCGGCTACCCACAGAATCACGTCTTTGGCAGAAGCCCAGCCGCTGAGTTTACCCGTCAGTTTTACACCAATCAGTTTAGGTTGTTTCAATTCCCAGGCCAGACCCGCCATAACGTCGCAGGCATCGGCACCACCTACCCCGATGGCGATCATGCCCAGACCACCCGCGTTAGGCGTGTGTGAATCCGTACCGATCATCATACCGCCGGGGAACGCGTAGTTTTCCAATACTACCTGGTGAATGATACCCGCTCCGGGTCTCCAGAAACCAACTCCGTATTTATTGGAAACCGAAGAAAGGAAATCAAATACTTCCTTCGATTGTTGTACTGCATTGTTAAGGTCTTCGGTAGCTCCTACTTTAGCCTGAATCAAGTGGTCACAGTGTACCGTTGAAGGTACGGCTACCTGCGGACGACCCGCCTGCATGAATTGAAGCAGAGCCATCTGAGCCGTTGCATCCTGCATTGCCACGCGGTCGGGTGCAAAATCAACGTAATCTTTTCCCCGTGAGTACGCTCTTTCCAGAGGATTTTCCCAAAGGTGAGAATATAGAATTTTCTCGGAGAGGGTCAGGGGTCGACCGAGTACTTGCCGAGCGGCGGCCACTCGTTCGGGCATCCGGGCGTACACGGTCTGAATCATCTCAATGTCAAAAGCCATCGTTGTATCTAATCGTTTAAATAAATGAAGGAACAGGTTTCGCCCTCAAAAATACAAAACATGCGGGGTCATATTTCGATAAAATCTGAAAATCCTGCTTAACTATTATACATAGCTACTGCATTTGACAATCCCGCCGTTTCTATTGGCATGTAGTTTTATATCATTTTAACAAGCAAATCTGCCAATAAGTTTAGGCTTGAAAGGCACGAATTGCAGTGGTTTCGGAATTTTGTCCTTTACTTTGGCAGACACTTCCCATACCCCTACTACCACTAACTATGGCTAAAAAGAACCTCGTCATTGTGGAGTCACCGGCGAAGGCAAAGACCATTGAAGGTTATTTAGGAGCTGATTTTCAGGTTAAATCCAGCTACGGACACGTCCGGGATTTGCCCGATAAAGGCCTCGCTATTGACATCAAAAATGGTTTTTTACCGACGTACGAAGTTTCTCCCGAAAAGATAAAAGTGGTCAACGAACTGCGGCAACTGGCAAAATCTTCGCAAGAAGTTTGGTTAGCAACCGACGATGACCGCGAAGGAGAGGCCATTTCCTGGCACCTCAAAGAGACCCTCGGCTTACCTGATACGACTAAACGTATCGTTTTCCGGGAAATCACCAAGACGGCCATTCAGAAAGCCATCCAAAGCCCGCGTACCATCAATCAGGATCTGGTGAACGCTCAACAGGCTCGCCGGGTACTGGATCGTTTGATTGGCTTCGAACTTTCGCCAGTCTTGTGGGAAAAAGTAAAACGCGGTCTTTCGGCGGGTCGTGTACAGTCCGTTGCGGTGCGTTTGGTGGTTGAACGCGAACGTAGTATCGACCAGCACCAGAGCAAATCGAGCTTCAAGGTAGTTGCTCAGTTTCTGCTCGACGGTAATAAGGTATTACAAGCCGAATTGCCGAAAAATTTCGAAACGGAAGCTCAGGCCCGGGCTTTCCTGGAAAAGTGTAAAGGTGCTACCTTCAGCATCCGGAACCTGGAGACTAAACCAGCCAAGAAGTCTCCCGCTCCGCCCTTTACTACCTCGACCCTCCAGCAGGAAGCCAGCCGCAAACTGGGTTTCGCCGTAGCCGCGACCATGCAATACGCTCAGAAACTGTACGAAGCCGGTAAGATTAGCTACATGCGTACGGATTCAACCAACTTGAGCGAGGAAGCTTTAGCTAAATCGAAAGCTTCGATCATCGAGCAGTTTGGTGAGAAATACTCGCAGCAGCGTCGGTACAAAACCAAGAATGATTCGGCTCAGGAAGCTCACGAAGCCATTCGGCCTACGGACTTCTCCGTACCTTCAGCGGGCGAAACCCGTCAGGAACAGCGTTTGTATGAATTGATCTGGAAACGTGGTATCGCCTCGCAAATGGCCGATGCCCAATTAGAGCGTACCACAGCAACTATTGGCATTTCTACTACTTCAGAAGAACTCATCGCCCAGGGTGAGGTCATTAAGTTTGATGGTTTCCTGAAAGTGTATCTGGAATCCAAGGATGATGAAGACGAAGAAAGCAAAGGGATGTTGCCCCCGCTTTCCATCGGTCAGATTCTGAATCTGGATGTGCTGAAAGCGACCGAGCGGTTTAGCCGTCCTCCTGCCCGTTTTACGGAAGCCAGTCTGGTAAAGGAGCTGGAAGAACGCGGTATTGGACGTCCTTCCACTTATGCCCCGACGATCTCAACGATCATCAAGCGGGAGTACGTCGTCAAGGAAGACCGACCCGGTAAAGAGCGGAACTTCAAGGAGTTGACGTTGAAAAATGATGAACTCACGGAGAAGACGGGCAAGGAAACCTATGGTACGGAAAAAGCGAAACTCTTTCCGACCACCATCGGCATGATCGTTAATGACTTTCTGGTAGATAATTTCGATAACGTCGTCGATTTCAAGTTCACGGCGGATATGGAAGAAGAGTTCGATAAAATTGCGGAAGGCCAAATCGAATGGCAACGCATGATCGACAACTTCTACAAGAATTTTCACCTGACGATTGAGCAAAGCTCCTCTGCCGAACGTAGTTCCGTGAAATCGGCCCGCGAACTGGGTATCGACCCCAAAACCGGCCGTATGGTTTCGGTTCGCTTAGGCAAATATGGTCCGTTCGCTCAGTTAGGTGATTCCAAAGAAGAGCAAAAGCCGCAGTACGCTCCCCTTCCCAAGGATAAATTACTGGAAAGCATTACGCTGGAAGAAGCCATTGAGCTTTTTAAACTGCCGCGTACCGTTGGTGAACTGGAAGGCAAGGAGCTGCTGGTGAACATCGGCAAGTTGGGTCCGTACATCAAGTTCGATGAGAAGTATTACAATCTGAGCGAAGGCGATGATCCGTATACGATTGACGAAGAACGAGCCATTCAGGTGATTCAGGAAAAACGGGCAGCCGAAGCTTCCGACGCCATTGGTGAGTTCGAAGGTCAACCCATTTCGAAGGGTAAAGGCCGCTTTGGTCCGTATGTGAAGCACGATGGTAAGTTCTATTCCCTACCCCGGGGCATGAATCTGGATACGATTACGCTGGCCGAAGCGATTCAGATTATCCAGAATAAACGAACCGCCGAAGCCAATAAAATTATCAAGGAGTTTCCGGAAAATACGACCGTCAAAGTACTCAACGGCCAGTATGGTCCATACATCCAGATTGGCAAGCGGAACGTGAAAATTCCCAAGGGAACCGAGCCCGCTTCTCTGACTCTGGAACAATGCCTCGAGTTAGGAGGCGAAAGCCCGGCAGCCGCTACGGAAGAAAAGAAAACGACTCGTAAGAAAGCGGCACCTAAAAAATAAGCTGCCTCTACTTACCGTTACTGAAAACCAATACTGCCAGCCCTACGCTGCAGTATTGTTTTCAGGGGTTTGAATGGGTTTAAGGTTTGAAGTTGTTTGAAAGTTTGAAAAAGTTCACTGGACAGTACATTTTGGATCATCAAAGGTCTTTCGAACTCAAACCCATTCAAACCTTAAACTCGCTCAAACCCAATCAAACCCTCTTCATTTTCTATGAAAAAAGTAGTCGTATTAAGCGGAGCCGGAATTTCCGCTGAAAGTGGCATTAAAACGTTTCGGGATTCAGATGGTCTCTGGGAAAATTACCGGATCGAAGACGTAGCTACGCCAGAGGCCTGGCGAAGAGATCAGGCTCTGGTGCTTGACTTCTATAACCAACGCCGCAAACAGGCCCTGACTGCCGAACCGAACGCAGCTCATCACATTCTAGCCGAACTGGAGAAAAATTTCGAAGTTCAGATCATTACGCAAAACGTAGATAATCTCCACGAACGGGCGGGCAGTACACACGTCTTACACTTACACGGGGAGTTGTTCAAAGCCCGCTCGACGAAAAATCCGGCCTTGATTTATGAACTGGAGGATTGGGCTCTCAATGTAGGCGATCACTGCGAACTGGGCAGCCAGTTGCGACCGCATATTGTCTGGTTTGGTGAAGAAGTTCCGGCCATTCAGGAGGCGATTCCGTACTGCGAAGAAGCAGATGTATTCATCGTGGTTGGCACCTCTTTACAGGTATATCCGGCGGCAGGTCTGGTTGATTTTGTTCGGCCCAATACGCCCATTTACGTAGTCGATCCGAATCTACCTTCCGTCTCGCGTCGGAAGAATGTAACGTATATTCCTGAGAAAGCCAGTCTGGGTTTGCAAATGATTCAAAATCAATTGCAGCCTTAAAATACCCGAATGTCCGGAATCTGGGCCTTTTAACAATAATTAGTAGGCTTTGCTGGACTTTTCTTCCTATTTATGAGTTATTATAGGTGAAATTTCATTAACACGATTTGATATGCGTAAATGGTTCATTCCGGTAGCACTGCTTGCTGCCCATTTAGCAACCGCTCAGAATCAGGCTCCTGTTACGGAACCGGTAAAGACGAAAGCCCCAACCAACTGGTTTAATCTTGACTATTCAGCCGATAAAATCCGCGGCGTAAGTTCAGAGAAAGCCTACGAATTAGTTAAAAAACGTAAATCATCGCCCGTGATCGTAGGGGTGATCGATTCCGGAATTGATATCAACCATGAAGATCTGAAATCGAAAATCTGGACCAACCCCAAGGAAATTGCGGGTAATGGTAAGGACGACGACAACAACGGCTATGTGGATGACGTACACGGCTGGAGCTTCCTCGGCAATAAAGACGGACAGAACGTCGATAAGGAAGGACTGGAACTGACCCGGGAATACGGTAAGTACAAGAAACTTTTCGACGGAAAAGCGGAAGCCGATATTGCTG
This sequence comes from Siphonobacter sp. BAB-5385, assembly GCF_002261125.1. Lineage (NCBI taxonomy): Bacteria > Pseudomonadati > Bacteroidota > Cytophagia > Cytophagales > Cytophagaceae > Siphonobacter > Siphonobacter sp. BAB-5385. Next base: position 92,515 of record NZ_NMPS01000050.1, read on the forward strand.
CCGATCAGAAAGACGCCTTCACGTACTATCAGGAATTAAAAATTGCCTACAACGAGAAAGCTCAGGAGTCTAAAATGATGCTTCCGTTGATTGAAAACCTGCTGAAGTCTTATACGGAGCTGGTGCAACGCTGAAGGAGTACCTGAAGAAGGATACCGTTACGGCGGAAGATGTAGCTAAAATCGATAAAACGACCGCCGATGGCAAACTGAAGCGGGCGATTGCCGCCTACGAACGCGGTTTCCAGATGGGTTATAACGAGAAAGAGTTGCAGGAAGCTTACGATCACTACAAGACGGAAGCTGAAGTACAACTTAATCCGGATTACAACGCCCGTCAGACTATCATCGGTGATAATCCGGAAGATACCAAAGATCATAACTACGGCAATAACGACGTGATTGGCCCTGACGCTCGTCACGGTACGCACGTAGCGGGTATCATCGGTGCCGACCGTAATAATGATCTGGGCATGAAGGGCGTCGCTGATAACGTAAAAATCCTGGTCGTACGGGCCGTACCGGACGGCGATGAGCGTGACAAAGACGTGGCTAATGCCATTCGTTATGCCGTCGACAACGGAGCACAGATTATCAACATGTCGTTCGGTAAAGCGTATTCACCCCAGAAAGAAGCGGTTGATGAAGCCGTGAAATACGCAGAATCGAAGAATGTACTGCTGGTTCACGCCGCTGGTAACGAATCGCAGAACACGGATGTAGAGCCTAACTTCCCGAACCGTAAACTCAAATCGGGTACTGAGCCTAACAACTGGATTGAAGTAGGTGCGTTGAGCTGGGAACCCAACAAAGTAGCCAACTTCTCGAACTACGGTAAAAAAGGCGTGGATTTGTTCTCCCCCGGCGTGGCTCTGTACTCTACCGTACCCGGTTCAAAATACGAAGAGCTGGACGGTACGTCGATGGCCGCTCCGGTAGTAGCGGGTGTAGCGGCTCTGGTGAAATCTTATTTTCCCAAAATTACGGCCGCCCAGTTACGGCAATTGCTGATTGAATCAACCGTGAAGTTTCCGGAACAACAGGTAAATCAGCCCGGTGGCGAAGGTCAGGTTGCTTTTGGCGAACTTTCTAATTCAGGCGGTGAAGTAAACGCTTATAATGCCGTAAAATTGGCCCTGGAATGGGAAAAAGCGGGTAAGATTAAATAGTGTACTGTTTTTAGTTTACCGTTTTCAATTAACTGTGACAACCGGGAAGTTTGGAGGTCTTCTGATGAGGAAGAAATCTGGACTTCCGGTTTTATTTTTGTTACATACTTAATTCGAGAGAGCCCACTGGTGCGATAATCAGGCAGGTAAGAACCTGCCTTTTTCGTTTATTTATTGCCATAACTGGGCAGTTGGAAACTACCACATGGTAGGTACAGGTTTAGAAACCGGCACTAGTACAGCACATCTTAGGCATTATAACCCTGAAGGGGTTCAATAACATTAAGCTCCGTATACAATGTAGCGGAATCAAATCGGTAAGCTAACCATGGGTTGCACCCATGGCTAAACAAATGAAACCCCTCCGGGGTTACACGGCCCCCTTTTTCATCCAGGCTTGCATACCGACTCGCCAACCCTGAAGGGTTCAATTTCAATAGCCCCGTATGTAATGCGGGGAACTGAACCACCCAGTAGGCACAGCCTACAAATTAAAAATCCGTAGCAAATGCTACGGACAACCCGTC